>JAMOVT010000054.1 GCA_027061855.1 Flavobacteriales bacterium | reverse complement strand
CTGCAAGGCTTTACCGATATACTTACCGGTGAAGCGCGTCGCGGTTATGTAGATGTGGTAAAAGAATTGAATGAAAAATTTCCTCAACCCGATGAAATTGTTACGGAAGCTGATAAAAAGGAATTTGTAAAACTATTTGGTGAATATTTGCGTTTAGAAAATATTCTTCAAAATTATGATGAGTTTGTTTACCTGAAAGAATTGCATTCCATTGATCTAAACGACCCCGAAGCCATAGAAAAATTTAAAGAAACACATTATTTAACAGACGAAGAAATAGAGGCAATGATAAAAACCCCTTTGCCACCGGAACGTTTGATACAAGATTACCGTTCTACTTATAATGATATTCGCGATTGGTTAAGACGGGAACGTAGTGGCAAAGAAGCAGAGGAATCCGGCATAGATTGGGACGATGTTGTGTTTGAAGTCGATTTGTTAAAATCACAAGAGATTAACCTCGATTATATTTTGGAATTGATTTTTGAGCACAATAGAAAGAACAAGGACAAAGATACTTTGGTAACCGAAATTCGTCGCATTATCCGTGCCAGTATCGGCAACAGGGCAAAAGAGAGCTTGATAGTGGACTTTATCAATGAAACCGATCTTGATGCTATTCAAGACAAACCGGATATCATTGATGCATTTTTTAAATATGCGCAAAGAAAACAGGAAGAAGAGGCAAGGGAATTAATTCAAGAAGAACAATTAAACGAAGAAGAAGCCAAACGTTATATTATGGCCTCTTTAAAAAAGGAGTACGCCAGTGAAAACGGTACGGACCTCAACGCTATATTGCCTAAAATGAGTCCTTTAAATCCGCAATATTTGAAGAAAAAACAAACTGTATTTCAAAAGATTTCGGCTTTTGTAGAAAAATTTAAAGGAGTGGGAGGAAAGATATAATATCCGCTTTCGGCTCATGAAAAACCAAAATACGGCTCATAAATATAAAAATATGAGCTAAAAAACCTCTGTTTGTGAGCCAAATTGAATTAAATGAAGCTCGACAATCTCCTTTTGAATTTTATAAATTTAATTAAATCTTAAAATCCAATTATTTATAAATCTAAATTTTCAAACCCGCCGCCTTTTCTGTACTTTTGCATTTTATGGAAATTCTTCAAAAATATTTAGATTCACAAAAGATAAAGGAATTTACTGCGCTGCTGGAAGAAAAGGGCCAAATCCTGATGGAAAACACCGGCGAGTCGGCGTTGAGTTTTCAATGGGTTTCCGTGTATAAGCAAACCGCAAAGCCTTTGTTGCTGATATTTGACAATAAGGAAGAAGCGGCTTATTATTACAATGATTTCGAGCAAATAGCGGGCGAAGACAGGGTGCTGTTTTTTCCGGAATCCTATCGCCGGGCCTATCAAATTGAAGAAACCGATAATGCCAATGTCCTTTTGCGTTCCAAGGTATTGAAACATTTGCAATCGCGACAAAAACCGCAAATTATCATTACCTATCCCGCGGCATTGTTTGAAAAAGTGATCCTGAAAAAAGAATTGCAAAAAAATACGCTCACAATCAAAACGGGAGATAAAATCTCGCTGGATTTTTTATACGAAGTACTATTGGAATACCGCTTTGAACTGGTGGATTTTGTAACCCGCCCGGGAGAATTTGCTGTGAGAGGAGGCATCGTGGATGTGTTTTCGTTTGGCGACGAACAACCATACAGAATCGAATTTTTTGATGAGGAAATAGAGAGTATCAGAAGCTTTGACCTGGAAACGCAACTCTCGGAAACGCGCCTGAAAAAAGTGAGCATTGTCCCCAATATTTCGGATAAAGTCTTAATACAAAAAAGACAAAATTTCCTGGATTTTATCAAAAAAGACAGCTTGATTTTTGTCAAAAACGAAAATCTCACCCGCGATATCTTGGACCGTCTGTATCAAAAAGCCGAAACGGGATTTGAAAACCTCAAAGGAGAAGTGGAACATCTCTCGCCTAAGGATTTGTTTATCGACGGAAAAGAATTTATCGAGCGTTTACAAAATTTTAAGTTAGCCTTTAAAAACTCTCCCCGGGAACTCCCCAAATTTGAATTTGATATCCTTCCGCAACCGGTTTTTAACAAGAGTTTTGAATTGCTTACGGAGAATTTGCAGGAAAATACCGCCGCCGGTTTTGAAAATATCATTTGCTGTACCAGTCCGCAACAGGTAGAACGCCTCGAAGCGATTTTTAAGGATATGGAGGCCGATATCCGATACAAAGCCATTCATTTTCCGCTTTACAAAGGCTTTATAGACCGTGATTTGAAATTGGCTTGCTATACCGATCATCAAATTTTTGAACGTTACCACCGTTTTCATATCAACCGGAACCGCAAAAAACTGCAAGCGGTTACGCTCAAAGAATTAAACGAACTCAAAGAAGGCGATTATGTTACCCATATCGATCATGGAATCGGTGTATTCGGCGGATTGCAGAAGATAGAACGTGCAGGGAAGGAGCAGGAGGTAATTGAAATTGTTTACAAAGGAGGCGACCGTCTTTTTGTGAGCATTCACAGTTTGCATAAGATTTCCAAATACAATTCCAAGGACGGCACGGCCCCAAAGGTTTATAAATTGGGCTCCGGAGCATGGAAATTGCTCAAACAAAAGACCAAAAAACGCCTGAAAGAATTGGCTTTTGATATCATTAAACTCTATGCCGAAAGAAAGCTGCAAAAAGGCACCCGCTACGCCCCCGACAGTTTTTTGCAACACGAGCTGGAAGCCTCGTTTGTCTATGAAGACACTCCGGACCAATACAAAGCCACACAAGACATCAAAGCCGATATGGAAAGCGACAAAGTAATGGATCGACTGGTTTGCGGAGATGTGGGATTCGGAAAAACCGAAGTGGCGATACGTGCGGCCTTTAAAGCGGTGGACAACGGAAAACAAGTGGCCGTTTTGGTGCCTACCACTATCTTGGCTTTTCAGCATTATAAAACTTTTTCGGAGCGGATGAAAGATTTTCCGGTGGTAGTGGATTACCTCAACCGTTTTAGAACCGCCAAGGAAAAGAAACAAATTTTACAGGATCTCGCCGAAGGAAAAATCGATATTATTATCGGGACGCACGCTTTGGTAAACGATAAGGTAAAATATAAGGATTTGGGCTTAATGATAATCGACGAGGAACAAAAATTCGGCGTATCGGTCAAAGAAAAGTTGAAAACCATCCGAAAAAATATCGATACGCTTACCTTGACGGCTACGCCCATTCCGCGGACTTTGCAATTTTCCCTGATGAACGAACGCGATTTGTCGGTGATCAATACACCACCTCCCAATCGTTATCCCATTGAAACGCAGGTAATCCGGTTTAATGAGGAAATCATCAGGGATGCCATTCAATATGAAATCGAACGCAAAGGACAAGTTTTTTTTATCCATAACCGCATCGAAAACATCAAGGAAGTGGCGGGCATGTTGCAACGCTTGGTCCCCGATGCGAGAATCGGGATTGGACACGGCCAAATGGAAGGAAAGAAATTGGAAAAATTGATGCTGGATTTTATCAACGGCGAATTTGATATTTTGGTTTCCACCACCATTATAGAAAACGGCTTGGATGTGCCCAATGCCAATACGATTTTTATCAATAACGCCCATCAATTCGGACTTTCAGATTTGCACCAAATGCGGGGCAGGGTAGGGCGTTCCAATAAAAAAGCTTTTTGCTATTTTATCACGCCACCTTATTCGGCCATGACGCCCGAAGCGAGGAAAAGAATGGAAGCCATAGAAACTTATACCGAGTTGGGAAGCGGTTTTCAAATAGCCATGAAGGATTTGGAAATACGCGGAGCGGGAGATTTACTCGGCGCCGACCAAAGCGGATTTATCAATGATATAGGTTTTGATGCCTATCAAAAAATTCTGAAAGAAGCCATCAAAGAACTCGAAGAAAACGAGTTCAAAGATTTTTTTCATAAAGAAAAAGAACAAAAAAGCTTTGAGGTCGAAACCCAAATCGATACGGATTTTGAAATCTTATTTCCTAATGAATATATCGAATCGGCCACCGAGAGATTGAATTTGTACAACGAATTGGCCTCCATCAAAACCGAAGAAGAACTCGATGCATACAGGCAGCGATTGGAAGACCGTTTCGGAAAAATTCCGCCTCAAACGGAGGATTTGTTGAAAAGCATGCGCTTGAAATGGCTGGGAGAAAAATTGGGATTTGAAAAAATAGTGATCAAGAAAAACAAAATGCTGGCTTATTTCATCTCCGATCCGAAATCGGAATATTATAACAGTCCGGTTTTTCAAAAAATTCTTCAAAAAGTGCAAACTTCCCCCGGTTGTTGTCAATTCAAAGAGAAAAAAATCAAAGACCGGGAAAGGTTGATGCTGGTTTTTGAAAAAACCACAAACATTCCTGTGGCTTATGAGCAATTGAAGTTTTTATTGGACTGAATTTTTTAATTGACAAATTCATTCATAACGTTCTGTCAATCAGAACGCAGCGACCGCAGAGAGCGAAGTGAAGATTCTTTTATATAGAGAACAAATATTATTAAGAGATTCATCAGTCGCTACGCTCCTTCTGAATGACATTTTCATTCATAACGCCCTGTCAATCAGAACGCAGCGACCGCAGAGAGCGAAGTGAAGATTCTTTTATATAGAGAACAAATATTATTAAGAGATTCATCAGTCGCTACGCTCCCTCTGAATGACAGATTCATTCA
>JAMOVT010000053.1 GCA_027061855.1 Flavobacteriales bacterium | reverse complement strand
AAAAAATTAAACTTCCTTAAACTAAATTAATTCGTATTTTTGTATAAAACAAAGCGAATGAAAAACAATTTGGAGAACAGCTATAAGAAAAAACTCAATCATATAACTACCTTTATTTTTGATATAGACGGAGTTTTAACCGATGGAAAAGTATATATCACAACCGAAAAAAATCTCACTCGCGTAATGCACACAAAAGACGGTTTTGCCATTAAAACCGCTATAAAAAAAGGTTATAATGTAGCCATTATTTCGGGAGCGCAGGATGAAAATGTAATCATGCGGCTGGAATATCTCAATATTCCCGATATTTATATAAAAGTGGATGATAAACTTCCCGTTTACAAATCTTATATCCAACAAAAAGGCTTGAAAGACGAAGAAGTGTTATATATGGGTGATGATATTCCCGATATTCCCGTGTTGCAAGCGGTTGGACTGTCTGCCGCTCCTCGCGATGCCGTGCAGGAAGTATTGGAAACGGTAGATTATATTTCGCATAAACCCGGAGGAGAAACCTGTGTGCGGGATGTGATCGAACAAGTATTGCGGGTGCAAGGAAATTGGACCTTTGATCTCAAAAAAAATGAAACGGCAGCTAATTGATTTCTTGTATATGATTCGCTGGAAAAATGCAATAATTTATCTTTTGTTGCAGTTTCTGGTGTATATTTTTTTGGAACCTCTGGATAAGAAAATTTTTTGGACAATAGTCTTGGCCTTCTTGTTTTTGGGAATGGCTATGAATATTCAAAACAATATTTTGGACAAGGAGATTGACCGCCATAAAGCGGAATTCAGGGATTTTGACAGCCATTTATACAAACGCCTTTTCTATTTTTTTCTTCTCCTTTTTTTGATAAGCTTGCTTTATGCTTATGCAAGCATTTATCTTTTCTTAACCGCTTTATTTTCGGCAATATTGCTTTGGCTTTATAACCGTTACTTCAAGAAAACTCCTTTTTACGGCAATTTTTTGGTTGCTTTGGTTTTGGCCGTCAGTGTGGTTTTACCGGGTTGGTCGGCGGGATTTGAAACCGAAGAAAAATACTTTGTGCTTATGTTTTTGGCCTTATATGCCTTTTTATTGAATTTAAAAAGGGAATTAATCAAAGATATGGAAGATTTAAAACCCGACGAAAAAGCCGGTTATAGAACTTTGGCAATTCTGGATTTACAAATGGCTCAGCGATATGCAGTAGCTCTTTCCATAGTGTTATTGGGCGTATTGTTTTTGATAAAATCCAGGCTTTCCCCCGTTTCGTTTTGGTCGCTTTTTGTCCTCACATTATGGTTTACGTCCTTGTCTTCTTTTTATATGAAAAAAAACGAATACGGTAAGGCGGCATCTATATTAAAATGGAATATGCTCATAGGTTTTATATTAATATTAACAGGATTAAAAATGTAGTGGGAAAATGAAAGGGAAAATACTGGATGAAAGTTTTTTTGCAAGGGATACCCGGGAAGTTGCCAAGGATTTATTGGGCAAAACACTCTATCACCACAAGGACGGAAAAATATACAAAGCCGTAATTACGGAAACCGAGGCCTATCACGGCGAAGAAGATTCGGCTTGCCATTGCAGCAAGGGAAAAACACCGCGAACGGAAATTATGTATGACCGCCCGGGAAAGATTTATGTATATTTGATCTACGGAATGTATGAAATGCTCAATTTTGTAACCATGAATGAAGGTTTTCCGGCAGCAGTGCTTATTCGCGGAGTCAAAGATTTACAAGTATCGGAAGACGGAAAAAATTTTGTTCCGGTAAAAATCCCTACCGACGGCCCCGGAAAATTAACCAAAAGAATGGAAATCGGGAGGGGGTTGAATAAAAAGGAGCTTTCACTTGAAAACGGTTTATATGTAACGGACGAAGGATTGCCAATTCCTGAAAAACAGATTTCAACAGGAAAAAGAATAGGAGTGGATTATGCAGGAGAATGGAAACATAAGCCATGGAGGTATTCACTTAAAAAAGAAAAATAAAAATTTGAAAATTTGAAAATTGTCACGATAAATAACGATTACAAAATAAAGGGAGCACAAAGCCTTTCCGTAAGCGAAAAAGAATTTGGAAATATTCCGTTGGAAAATATCGATTATATAATCGTTAGCGGAGGCGACGGATTATTGCGTCGAATTATTGAAAAAATTATAAAAAAAGGCAAGGAAAGACCTGTAATCATTATCGATGCCAAAGGTTCCTTTAATGTAATTGCCAAAAGGTATATGATTCCCAAGGTTCAAAAAGTGATACGAAAGTTGGAAAAAGGGGAGGAACTCGATTACAGGAATTTGGATGTATATAAATTGAATCAGCATATTTTTCTTTTTTCGGCCGGCAATGTAACCGATGCTTTGCATATACATCTCTCGGAAATGATTCGTTTGGGAATCCTTAAAAAAGGTCCTTGGCGATATCTTATTTCCGGATTATTTGTACTTCCCGTTACAATTCTCACTTTTCCTTTTCTTCTTTTTTCAAAAAAGCGTTTTTTTATTTTCACCCCTTTTAAAATGATCAATTTCCGCAATCATTATACAAAAATCGATCACTTGCGTTTTGATGTTGAAAACGAATATAATATTTTGGAAATAGACGGGGATTTGGTTATTCTAGAAGATCGTTTTATAGATATCAGAAAAATCGACGAAATCCAAATTATTGTAAAGTAAGCTATTTTTTGATTAATTTTGCCTTTTTTAAAACTTTAAACTATGAATCACGAAGCATGGAATGTATTTTGGTATGCGATGATCACGGCAAT
>JAMOVT010000052.1 GCA_027061855.1 Flavobacteriales bacterium | reverse complement strand
CCCGATGCAAATTGTTGATAAATTCGTTTTTTTCTTCCAATTCGAGGTTTTTCCTGTTAAGCAATTCCTTTTGCTCCACTAAAGCTTTGTTTGCTTTGATCAGGTTTTCTTTTTGGATACGAATTTTACGATACTGTATAAACAATCCCATAGAAAGCAGTAGCGTAGCGATAAAAGAAAGAACAATGATGGTTAACAAACGTTCGTTTTGAGAAATAATAAGTTCCTGCCGGGCTATCTCGTTTTCTTTTTGCTGGGTTTCATAACGTATTTTTGCCGATTGCTCTTTGAACTTACGCTCTTCTTCCAGTAGTTTTTTCTGCAAGCGTACATATTCCTCAAAATATTTACTCGCATTTTTCGGGTCTATTTTTCCCAATAAATCCAGAATATTCAGTACTTCCTCATAGTTTTTCTCCTCCTGAGCGGTTTTCAGTGCTTTTTTGGCATGAGAAAAAGCCACCGGCAAATCCTTTTTTTTATAATAATATTCCGCCAAAAATTTATGAGAGCTGGTGATTCCTCCTTGATTTTTTAAAACTTTTCTGATATTCAAAGCTTGTTCCGCCAAAGATAAAGCTTCCATGTCTTTTCCCATTTTCAGTAAAGCGGTAGCTTTGTTTTGTAAAGCACGGGCATAGCGCAAAGGCAATTTTTGCGAAATGCTGTCCAGATGCAATATGGAGTCAAAATAGCCCGCTGCCGCCGGATAATTTTTTTTATCCATATAGACCAAACCCATATTGTTATAGTACATTACATTAAAGTTCAATTGTTTTGGAAAATCTTTTCCGTATTCTTTTTTGATACGGTTGAAATATTTAATCGCTTCCTCATAATTTCCTTTTTTCCAACTAATTAAACCCATTGAATTATTTAAAAACGCCAGTTTATCTTTGTCGTGAAAATTTAATTCATAAATTTTGATAATATTATTTTCTGCTGCCGGATAATTATGGTTTTCAAAATCCAATTTAGCTAGCAATAGTAAAGAACCGTATAAATTAAAGGTATCTTTTACCTTTTGTGCTTCTTTATAAGCTTTATATGCAAAATAATATGCCGAATCTTTCTTATTTGCTTTTTTATATCGAAAAGCTTTTTTATAGTTTTGATAAGCCGAAGAATCAACTAATATATAATCTTTTTCGGTTTGTTTTTGATACCTTCTACAAGAAGCCCATAAAACAAGGATTCCTGCCACCAAAAGCGTTTTCCATAGTCTCTGCATAGCAATTGCGTAATTTCCGGATATAAAGATAGGAGATTTACGTGAAATCTCCTATCAGTGACCAACCACTTTGATTTGTGTGTGTAATCAAAAGTGCTTTTTTCTACTCAAAAGAATAGTTTGTGTGTGTTGTGTGTGTGGTTTTATTTGTGTGTGTATAGAATCTTTTTATTAAAGTTCCGGAATGGTGAAATCTTCATCCCCCCAGTCATAGCTTAATGTATTGCTCTTTTGCACTTTGATTGTGGCATGGTCTTGTGTATTCATATCATTTCCTTTGTTAAAAGAAGTCAATGTCAAACCAAAAATCATAGTTAATGCGAAGGTAAGGGCTAATTTTTTCATAATATTAATTTTTTATATGTTATTTCTTTTGTTTACAATTTATAAGGTGATGTGGGAGATTAGTCCCAAAGTATATACTTTTATAATGAGTTGGTATTTTGTTTCCACTTCAAATCGAGCCATCAACTCGGCCAATACTTTATTCATTTGACTCAAACTCAAAGAGATATTAGAATCTTGAGAATAATAAATTTTTCCTTTCAGTCGTGCCAATTTTTCTTCTTTGATCAAACCGGTAATCAATTCTTTTTCCACGCGGGTCAAATAGGTTTTCTCATTCTTTAATACGGTATGATAAATGGTTTTTGCATATTCTTGGTAATAAGCATCTTTTTTCTTGTTTACCGAGATAAAGAAATCGCGATTTTCAGAAAGATTGAGATAATATGCATCGGGTTTGATGTCTTCTAAAACTTCTTCCAACCGTTCTGCATTTTTCACATCGTTTGAATTAATCACCACTTTGACATATGGAAAGTTTTTTTGCACTTTTTTAATAAAATCGAGGCTATTATTCACCAATACATCTCCTTCCTTATTTTGAAAGTCCAGATCTACCACAACCATATCAATTTGATTGTCCGTTCTATGATAAGTATGAATGTGTTTAAAAGCTTTTTCCAAATCCAAAGTAGTATATAAAAACACATTACCATACTTATCGAGCTCTTTGGAGAGCGCTTCCAGTTCCTTGAACCGGGTTTCGATTAGAACAATATTTTTTTGTTTTTCAGCCATTAGATTTGTGCTTTTGTGTGTTTTGATATTACAAATGTAAGGCGGGTTTTTTGGCAAAAAAAACAAATGGGATATCAGGTCGTTTTC
>JAMOVT010000051.1 GCA_027061855.1 Flavobacteriales bacterium | reverse complement strand
ACTCCCATAAGGAATACCAAAATTACAAGAACAGATTGGGTCAACCAATTTGATTTTCTCATAATACTAATTGTTATTTTTAGCTTTAATTTGGTTTAAAAATAAGAAAAAAATCCGAATACAAAGGTGATTAAACACATTTAATATAAAAAAATGTTAAAATTTAAATTCAAGAGTCTTTTTATTGATAATCAAATAAATAGGAAGCCTGATTAATTTATGCAGTTAAAAATTTTTTTATTTTTTTTTATTTAAGATACTTTTATTACCATATAAAAACGTCAATAAAATACTTTTCGGTCTTTTTATTTAGAATAAAGTGGGCGGATCTTCCGAATTAGGCGATTGATTCGGTTCATCCGTGAAATTCTCCTTCTTCTCTTTTCCATTTATTTCTTCTTCAAAGGGCAAGGAAGGCAATATATCAATTTGTTTGATTTTGTTTTTTGACAATATATTTCCTAAGGCTT
This sequence comes from Flavobacteriales bacterium, assembly GCA_027061855.1. GTDB lineage: Bacteria > Bacteroidota > Bacteroidia > Flavobacteriales > Flavobacteriaceae > JALSPZ01. The sequence goes on along the minus strand of JAMOVT010000051.1, from coordinate 41,083 downwards.
TAATTCTCTTTATATTTATAAATTCTTCAATATTGATTTGTTGAGGTTCTTTTTGATCTTTTCCTCTTTCTTTTGAAAAATGAATTTCCCAAACGGGCTTCCAATCATAAGAGACCTGTAATAATTGTCCGTTATCAGGAATAAAAGTATCTTCTTTTTTGAGTTCGTCAATCAAAAAACGTTTGATAAAGTATTTTTTCTTTTCTTTATCAAAATAAGCGGCAGTGACAGGTTTATTCGGAACATATTTTTCCAATAATATCATATCGTCGGGGAAATGTTTTTCCAAATCGGGGGTGAAAACACTGATTTTTCCTTTTTGGGTAATCATTACTAGCTTATCTTCTCCTTGAAATTCTCCCAAGTACTCGCCTCTTTCTTCGGTATTTAAACGCATAACAATATCGTCAAACCATATTTTTCTGGGCTTCAAAGTAGAAACGCCCGCTTCTTTCAATTTGATGTTTTTCACCGGTAGTTTGGTAACCAAATTTCCTTTTACTCCCCTGCCTTTTATTAAGAGATCCTTAAAATCAATATCGAATTTTGTTTTGCGCAAGCTACCCGTCTGTCTCAAATATACGGTAACCACTTCGGCTTCGCCATTGGGATTGGCCGAAAAATAGAGTATTTCTGAACCGGGATTTCCGGCTGTCAAATTATATTCCTTATCCCGGGTGATACCGCTAACATAAAAACGTTTCATATAAGACGGCCCGCGTTTGCCGTCTCTATATATAATATTGTATATGGTACGCTTGTCTTTTTTCTTAAAAACATTTACATAGATAATGTCCTTGCCAAAGAATTTTTTGTCGGCTACTTTGCTCACCATCATTTTTCCGTCTTTACGGATTACAATGATGTCGTCAATATCCGAAACGTCGGCTACATATTCATCTTTTTTAAGAGAAGTACCTACAAAACCTTCTTGACGGTTTACATATAATTTTACATTACGCATAACCACTTTTGTAGCCTCGATATCATCAAAGGTTTTAATTTCGGATTTTCTTTCTCTGCCTTTTCCGTATTTCTTTTTCAGATTTTTAAAAAAATCAATCGTGTAATCAATTATATGAGCCAAATGGTGTTTCTTTTCGGCAATCTTTTCTTCTATGGCTTCAATATTTTTTCTGGCTTTATCAATATCGAATTTTGAAATCCTTTTGATTTTTATTTCGGTCAATCGAACTAGATCCGCTTCTACCACAGGCCTTTTTAAATGTTTTATATGTGGTTTTAAACCTTCGTCAATGGCTTTCAATACTCCCTCCCAGGTTTCTTCTTTTTCAATATCGCGGTAAATTCTATTTTCTATAAAAATACGTTCCAACGAAGCGGCATGCCATTGATTTTCTAACTCTTCCAACTCAATTTCCAATTCTCTACGCAATAAATCCACTGTTCGTCGAGTGGAAATTTCCAATATTTCCGTTACACCCAAGAAACGCGGTTTGTTATCTTCAATTACTACTCCGAGAGGAGAGATGGAAATTTCGCAATTGGTAAAAGCATATAAGGCATCGATGGTTTTATCGGGAGAAATTCCCGGAGGCAAATGCAAGCGGATTTCTACATTTTCGGAAGTATTGTCTTCTATCTTTTTTACGCGTATCTTTCCTTTATTATTGGCTTTAATAATTGAATCTATTAAACTCCCGGTGGTTGTCTTAAAAGGAATTTCGGTAATCACCAATGTTTTGTTATCTTCAATTTTGATTTTTGCACGATTCCTTATTTTTCCTCCGCGTTTACCGTCATTATAGTTACTTACATCTATCATTCCACCGGTAGGAAAGTCGGGATATAAAGTCACCTTTTTTCCTTGCAAAATTTTGATGGATGCATCAATCAATTCGTTAAAATTGTGAGGTAAAATAGTAGTGGATAACCCTACGGCTATTCCTTCTGCTCCTTGGGCTAAAACAATGGGAAATTTGGCAGGCAAATTGATGGGTTCTTTTCTTCGTCCGTCATAAGATAGCGTCCATTTGGTAATTTTGGGATTGAACAAAACATCCAAGGCAAATTTTGACAACCGGGCTTCGATATAACGTGAGGCCGCTGCCGAATCACCGGTAAGGATATTCCCCCAGTTTCCCTGTGTATCTATCAAAAGGTCTTTTTGCCCCATATTTACCATTGCGTCGGCGATGGAAGCATCTCCGTGTGGGTGATATTGCATGGTATGTCCCACCAGATTGGCCACTTTGTTATAGCGTCCGTCGTCCAATTCCTTCATCGAATGCAAAATACGTCTTTGCACAGGTTTGAAACCGTCTTCAATTGCCGGAACGGCACGTTCTAAAATTACATAGGAGGCATAATCCAGAAACCATTCTTTGTATTTGCCCGATATTTTGGTAATACTGCTCTTTTCCATTTATATATTAATTCTCTTCTACTATATCTAATTCCACTTTCAGATTATCTATGATGAATTTTTGCCTGTCAGGCGTGTTTTTTCCCATATAAAAACTCAATAAGTCTTCGATAGACAAATCGGCTTCCATCATTACCGGCTCCAAACGAATATCTTTCCCTATAAAATGTTTAAATTCATTAGGTGAAATTTCTCCCAATCCCTTGAAACGGGTAATTTCCGGTTTCCCACGTTTTCCCAACTTCTCTATGGCCGCTTGCTTTTCTTCTTCCGAATAACAATAAATGGTTTCCTGTTTATTTCTCACCCGGAATAAAGGCGTTTCCAAAATATATAAATGGCCTTCTTTTATTAATTCGGGGAAAAATTTTAAGAAAAAGGTTAATAAAAGCAAGCGGATATGCATTCCGTCCACATCGGCATCCGTAGCAATTACAATATTGTTATATCTTAAATTTTCCAAGCCGTCTTCGATATTTAAAGCAGCTTGCAAAAGATTGAATTCTTCGTTTTCATAAACTACTTTTTTTGTCAAACCGTAGGAATTTACAGGTTTCCCTCTGAGACTGAAAACTGCTTGCGTATTTACATCCCGCGACTTTGTAATGGAACCACTTGCCGAATCTCCCTCGGTAATAAACAAGGTGCTTTCCAAGCGATTTTCTTTTTTCAAATCCGTTAAATGCACCCTGCAATCACGCAATTTTTTGTTATGTAAACTGACTTTTTTAGCCCGTTCCCTGGCTAATTTCCGAATGCCGGAAAGTTCTTTCCTTTCTCTTTCGGCTTGTACGATTTTTTGTAAAATGGCTTCGGCAGTTTCGGGGTGTTTATGCAAATAATTATCCAAATTTCTTTTGACGAAATCATTCACATAAGTTCGCACCGTAGGAAGATTTCCTCCCATATCTGTCGAACCGAGTTTGGTTTTTGTTTGCGATTCAAAAACAGGTTCGATTACCTTGATACTGATGGCTGCCACAATCGACTTGCGAATATCCGAGGCATCATAATTTCTTCCGAAAAAATCTCTAATAGTCTTTACTATGGCCTCCCGAAAAGCCGCTTGATGAGTTCCTCCCTGCGTAGTATGTTGTCCGTTAACAAAAGAATAATACACTTCACTGTATTGGGTTTTACTGTGGGTCATGGCCACTTCAATATCTTCCCCTTTAAGATGTATAATAGGGTATCGGCGGTCGTTTTCGGGAATATTTTCACTCAACAAATCTTTGAGTCCTTCTTCCGAATAGAATTTTTTTCCGTTGAACTTAATGGTTAAACCGGTGTTTAAGTAAATATAATTCTTAAACATCCGCTCCAAATATTCTTCGCGAAAATGATATTTAGGGAAAATTTCTTCATCGGGAATAAATTCCACATAGGTTCCGTTTTTTTCGGTAGTGGCTTCCAACTCCGATTCTTCTATCAATTCTCCTTTGCTGAAAACCGCCCATTTGGTCTGACCGTCTCGAAAGGCTTGTACCTTAAAATGCGAGGATAAGGCATTTACGGCTTTTGTTCCCACACCGTTTAATCCAACGGATTTTTTAAAGGCTTGGGAATCGTATTTTCCTCCGGTATTCATTTTTGAAACCACTTCGACCAACTTTCCCAAAGGAATACCACGTCCGTAATCTCTGATTTTTACGGTTTTTTCTTCCAATTGCACATTGATGGTTTTTCCGGCGCCCATTACAAACTCGTCAATGGAGTTATCTACCACTTCTTTTACTAAAATATAGATTCCGTCATCCGGGGAAGATCCGTCACCCAATTTTCCGATATACATACCCGGTCGCATCCGGATATGTTGTTTCCAATCCAACGACTGTATATGATCTTCGGTATATGCCACCGCCTTTTTTGCCATAAAAATTATTCTGTTTCGATTAAATTAGCTCGCAAGTTAATAAAAAACCCAAGTAATGTAAAGCGAAGTTATTAACAAAACCTTGTCAAAAAAAGTATTTAAAAAAATGCTTTTAAAAAATTTATTTGAAAATTTCCCAGTAAACAATAAATAAAGCAAAAAACAAAGTGGCGCCAATAACTCCTTTTGCTTTCTGCCATTCATTTCTTTTATTAAAAACCCAAAACACAAAAAGATTGGACAAAACGACTACAATCGTAAGGGCTTGTGTAAAAGTTTGATTTTGAATCATTCGCTCCAAAGCAGGTTGCAAATCCGATTTAAGGTAAAGATTCGTAAAAAAATACATTCCGATGACGGGAGCCATTAATCCGAAAAGCATACCGGTAAAAAAATCCAATTTATTATTTGTCTTCATCTTCCAATCTTTTAAGTTTATCTATCCATTGATAAGCCGTTAAATCATATTGCACAGGCACTACCGAAACATAGCCGTTTTCCAAAGCATATAAATCGGTGTCTGTACCGGAATCCATATTTTTAAATTCACCCGAAAGCCAATAATATTCTTTGCCATGCGGATTGATACGTTTATCGAAAGTTTCCTCCCATTTGGCATGAGCTTGTCGTGCAATTTTGATTCCTTTTATTTGATCCAACGGAAGATTAGGAATATTTACATTCAATACCATTCCTTTTGGAATCCCGTTTTTTAATACTTCCCTTGCAATTTTTTCAACAAAAACTTTGGAAGGCTCAAAATCCGCTTTCCAGCTGAAGTTATCCAAAGAAAAGCCGATCGAGGGTACACCTTCAATTCCTCCTTCTACAGCTGCCGACATGGTTCCGCTGTAAATAATATTGATAGAGGCATTGGAACCGTGATTGATTCCTGATACGATTAAATCGGGTTTGCGGTGCAAAACTTCACTGATGGCCAATTTTACACAATCGACCGGAGTTCCCGAGGATTGAAATTCTTTTTGCACCCCGTCATCTATTTTCACTTCATTGAGAAATAATACATCATTTACTGTAACGGCATGTCCCATTCCCGACTGAGCGGAATCGGGTGCCACTACCACTACTTCACCCAGTTTATTCATCACTTCAATCAAAGCACGAATACCCGGTGCAGTAATACCGTCGTCATTAGTTACTAAAATCAGAGGTTTTTCATCGTTCTTCATACAATTCATTTATATTTTCTAAGAAATAAATATATTATTAAAAAACAAATTTAAGTAACTTTACGTCACTAAAATGAAAAAAATGAAAATAAAAAGCAAATTACCCCAAACCGAGACCTCAATTTTTGCCGTTATGTCCGGATTGGCCAATGAATACAATGCCATAAATTTATCTCAAGGTTTTCCTGATTTTCCCGTTTCCCGCGAACTTATTTCACTGGTAAACAAATACATGTTAGAAGAAAAAAATCAATATGCTCCTATGCCGGGCGTTCCGGAATTAAGACAATCTTTATCCTCAAAAATCAAACTCTTATATAATAAAGAGATCAATCCAAACAAAGAAATAACCGTCACTGCCGGCGCTACTCAAGCTTTGTTTACCGCTATTACCGCATTTGTAAATAAAGGTGATGAAGTGATCCTTTTCGAACCGGCTTATGACTCCTATGTTCCCTCGATTAAAATAAACGGAGGAGTGCCTGTTTTTATCGAATTGACCAAACCCGCTTTTGAAATCGACTGGAATCTCGTCCGCCAAAAAATCACCTCAAAAACCAAAATGATTATTATTAACTCTCCAAATAATCCCGGGGGCTATGTTTTGAGTGAATCGGATATGAAAACCTTGAATGAACTTATCCGTAATACAGAGATTATTGTATTAAGTGATGAGGTATACGAACACATTATTTTTGACGGATTACAACATCAAAGCGTCATTAAATTTGATGAATTATACCAACGAAGTATCGCGGTTTATTCCTTTGGAAAAACTTTTCATGCCACCGGCTGGAAAACCGGTTATGTAGTAGCTCCACCCCTACTAACCGAAGAGTTTAGGAAAGTGCATCAATTCAATGTTTTCAGCGTCAACACACCCATTCAATATGCTTTGGCGGAATATCTTCAAAATCCCGATAATTATCTGAATTTACCGGAATTCTACCAACAAAAACGGGATTTCTTTTTGCAAGCCATTGAAGGTTCCAAATTTAAAGTAATTCCTTCTCACGGCACTTATTTTCAAGTCTTGGATTATTCGGAAATTTCCGATCTCCCAGAATTTGAATTTGCCGTTTGGATGACCAAAGAAAAAGGCTTGGCTTCCATCCCTCTATCTTCTTTTTACCATAATAAAAGAAACCAACAACTTTTGCGTTTTGCCTTTCCAAAACAAGAGGAAACACTATTAAAAGCCGCTGAGATTTTAAAAACAATTTAAGATGAAAGCTGCTGAAAATACAATACGAACTGCTTTAGTACAAATGGATATCAAATGGGAAGATATTGAAGCCAATTTAAAAAAATTAGATCTTTGGCTACAAAAAATTCCGGCAGAAATCGAATTGGTAATTTTACCGGAAATGTTTTCCACGGGATTTACTATGGATATTGAGACTCTTCCAAAACCCGCGGGATTGAAAAGTTTTGAATGGCTAAAAGATAAAGCTATCAAATTAAATAAAATTCTTGTAGGGAGCATTTTAACGGAAAAAGAGGGGAAATATTATAACAGAATGTATTGGATGAGACCGGATGGAACTTTTGAATACTATGATAAAAGACATCTGTTTCATATGGGAGGTGAACATAAAATAATGACCGCCGGAAAAGAAAGAAAAATCATCAACCATAAAGGCATCAAATTTATGTTGCAAATTTGTTATGATCTACGCTTTCCCGTATGGAGCAAAAACCGTTATGATAAAAAAGCCGATGAATATGACTATGATGTTTTAATTTATATTGCCAACTGGCCCGAATCTAGAAAAGAAGCCTATTTAAATCTACTGAAAGCGCGTGCAATCGAAAACCAATCCTCCGTAATATGGGTTAACCGGGTGGGAAAAGACGGCAAGAATATCATACACTCGGGAGATAGTCAATATATTGATCCTAAGGGAAAAATCATAGAAAAAGCTAAAGCAGGAATGGAAGAAATTATTTATATTGATATTGAAAACAAAACTGTTAAAAATTTAAGAGAAAACTTTAAAGTAGGTTTAGATTGGGATGATTTTAATATCAAAATCTGATTCATAAGAAAAAAAACATCAATTTCAAATTATATTTCATATATTTGTAAATTAAAATGTATCGCATGACAAAAATTACTTCTTTTCTTTTTTTCATTTTTATAAGCCTTTCCGGCTTTGCTCAGATTACTTTAATTAATAAAGGAACTTTTTATGTATCTCCCGGAACTACGGTTTATTTATCCGGAGTAAATTTATTGAACGATGCAGGTGCTACCTATACCAATGAAGGAAATTTCTATTTTGCAGGAACTACTTTTACTAATAACGGAAGCATGACTCAAACCACCCAAGGAACCACTACTTTTACCGGTTCTTCGGATCAGTCTATCAAAGGAAGTGAGATAGCCAATTTCAATCAGCTAATCATAGATCATACGGATGGGATGGTAACCCAAGAAGAAAATGAAGTACATACTAATACTATGACAATCAATGACGGTAATGCCGATTTTGATTATCGTACCGCAGATGCATTGCCTCTTTATGTTCAAGATAATTTAGTAGTTGACGGAGACTTACGGTTAATTGGGGAAGCACAACTTATACAAACCCATACCGGAACTTCTCTCGTTAGCGGGACAAAATATATTTGGAAAGACCAGCAAGGAACTTCCAATCAATATATGTATAACTACTGGTCATCCCCTGTAAATAGAGGGGGCATCTGGAAAGCTCGTTTTCTTAAAGACGGAGCACTTGGCGATGATCTTACCCAAAGCTCATACGGGGATATCCGTTGGGCGGATAATTATAATGCAACCGGAGATTTGCCCACTCAAAGTCATCCTGTTTATCTTAATGCCTATTGGATATATGCTTTTAGAAACGGCTTGGACGGTTCTTATGACGGATGGTTTGATAACCACATTAAACACACCGGAACATTGAATCCCGCAGAAGGATATACCATGAAAGGACCAGGTGTTGATAAAGATTTGAATCCTGCAAACGGAGCATCCACAACTGAATATGAGAGTTATACTTTTGCCGGCTCACCCAATGATGGAAGTTTTTCGGTTACTATTGATGCAAATCATGACTATTTGGTAGGAAATCCCTATCCCAGTGCTATGGATGCAGATAAATTTATAAATGATAATAACGGAGCTTTTAACGGCAATCTTTATTTCTGGGAACACGTTACTGCAAATGATCATTATCTTGCCAGTTATGAGGGCGGATATGCCACTTATAATTTAACGGGAGGAACTGCTGCCGTTTCATGGAAAGATAACTCTACTCCAGTGGGAAGTAAAACACCAGGACGTTATATACCCGTAAGTCAAGGTTTCTTTATTTGGGCTGAAGACGGACAAGGAGGTACAGTTAATTTTGACAATACCCAAAGAGCCTTTCAAATAGAAGACGGAAACAATAGTGTATTCTTACGCCCCTCTAAAAATGCATTAACGGATATTCGAATTGGATTTGACATTCCCGGTAATTACCACAGACAATTATTATTAGGGATACGTCCCAATACCACTATGGATGTGGATTACGGATGGGATGGAAAAAACTTTGACGCCGGAAATCCGGGTGCTGATATGAACTGGAATATAAATGACGAAAAATATGTGATACAAGCCATTCCGGCAATTGAAGAAGACACAAATCTACCTCTATACATAGAAATGAACAAAAGCGGTATCGTAAGTTTTACCTTAGATGCTATTGTTAACTTACCCAAACAAATAGAAGGAATTTTTATTGAAGACCAATTATTAAATATAAGTAAAGAAATAAAACTGAATGAACCTTATACTATTTTCTTAAATGAAGGATTATACAAAGATCGATTCTATTTAACTTTTAAAGGAAAAACAACTAATAGCACAAATATTCCTCCATTGGAAAATATTAAAACCTATATGGATAATACACATTCCGAATTGGTTATTCTTAATGACAAAAATCATACGCTTGATCAGCTTCAAGTATTTGCCATTACAGGGCAACTTATTTTACATAAAAATATAAATACGGATGAAACAGAAATTCGCATTCCCTTATCCGTTAAAACCGGTGTCTATCTTGTGAATATCGGCTCAAAAGACGGCAAAACATCCACTACAAAAATTATTGTTAAATAATAATACACTTATTAAACATTAAAAAGCCTGCGGAAAATTTCGCAGGCTTTTTAATTGAAATACTTTCATTAATTTTATAACAAAATCCTTGTTATATCTTTATTGGTAGTCGGGATGACAGGATTTGAACCTGCGACCTCTTCGTCCCGAACGAAGCGCGCTACCGGGCTGCGCTACATCCCGAAATGAGAATTCAAAAGTATAACAAATAATTCTTTTTTAAAAATAAAAAACCACTTAAAAAAGTGGTTTTTTATTTGGTCGGGATGACAGGATTTGAACCTGCGACCCCCACGTCCCTAACGTGGTGCGCTAACCGGGCTGCGCTACATCCCGAAAAAAGTAGTGCAAATGTATAAAAAATTTTAAATATGAACAAAAGAAAAACACAAAAAATTTTTCATTTTTTTTATTGATTTAAACAGAAAAAAATTCCTATCTTTGCATCGGCAAGTCCTACACGACCAGCTCCCTCTGAATCCCCCAGGGCAGGAATGCAGCAAGGGTAGGAGGTCGTAGCGGTGCGATGTAGGTAGCTTGCCATTTTTTTTTGATACTCCCCCTACATTTCTTACCTTTACACTCAAATTTTTTCTATGAATCAATCCAAGAAAATTGTTCTTTTAACCGGAGCAACAGGTGGTCTGGGAACTTCTATTGCTAAATATTTGGACAAAGAAAAATATATAGTTTATGGAGCCGGAAGAAAACAAACACAAACAACCGATTATATTCCCGTGTATATGGATTTGCAAAAACCCGAATCCATTACCCAGGCGGTAAATAAAATCTTATCCGAACAAGGTAAAATAGACATTCTTATCAATAACGCCGGTATAGGTATCACAGGAAGCATTGAAGAAACTTCTATTGAAAATGTCAAAAAAGTTTTTGAAGTCAACTTTTTTGGGATGATGCAACTTATACAAGAAGTTTTACCTGCAATGAGAAAGCAAAAAAAAGGATTGATCATTAACATCAGTTCCATTGCCGGATATACCGGTCTTCCATATCGTGGCATTTATTCGGCAACCAAGGCTGCGGTAATGAGAATGACTGAAGCTTTGAGCACTGAATTGTATCCATTCGGCATTAAAGTGGTGGAAATTGCACCGGGTGACTTCAAAACAAAAATTGCAGAAGGAAGAATCTATACCCCGCTAAAAAAAGACTCTCCTTATTATGAAGATTACCAACGTATTTTAAAAATGATTGATATTGAAGTGGAGCAAGGATTGGAACCCGAAGTACTCGGAAAAAAAGTATCTCAAATAATTAGGAAAAAAAATCCTAAATTAACTTATAATATTGGTATCTTTATGCAAAAATTAGCGCCCTTTCTGGCTACTTGCCTACCGGGACGCTTTTTTGAAAAATTAATATTGAAACATTACAAAATAAAAAAATAACCGATTATGAAATTTTTTATCGATACAGCAAATTTAAATGACATTAAAGAAGCCTATGATTTAGGCATTTTGGACGGAGTAACCACCAATCCGTCATTAATGGCAAAAGAAGGAATTACGGGCAAAGAAAATATATTGGCTCATTATAAATCTATCTGCGACATTGTTCCCGGAGATGTAAGTGCCGAAGTAATTTCTACCGATTTTGAAGGAATGATTAAAGAGGCCGAAGAATTGGTAAAAATCGCTCCCAATATTGTTGTTAAAATACCGATGATTAAAGAAGGTATCAAAGCCATTAAATATTTAAGCGATAAAGGTATTAAAACCAATTGCACATTGGTATTCTCTACCGGCCAAGCACTTTTGGCAGCCAAAGCAGGGGCCACTTATGTTTCTCCTTTTATCGGACGCTTGGATGATATATCCGAAGACGGTTTGGAATTGATTGCCAAAATTCGTCAAATCTATGATAATTATACTTTCGATACCCAAATTCTTGCCGCTTCCATTAGACATACAATGCATATTATCGGCTGTGCGGAAATCGGAGCGGATGTGGTAACCTCTCCGCTTAAACCGATTCTGGGATTATTAAAACATCCATTAACAGATATTGGGTTAGAAAAATTCCTTGCCGATTATAAAAAAGGAAATGCATAAAACATAATTAAAATGGCCAAATTTATCAAACTCTATAACGATCATACCGACCAGGTACTTATAGATGAAGTCGTAGATACTTTACGTAACGGCGGATTGGTAATTTATCCCACCGATACTGTCTATGGTTTGGGAGTAAGTATAAAAAAACCAAAAGCCATAGAAAAATTAGCCCAACTCAAAGGAATGAAAGTGGATAAAGCCAATTTTACTTTCCTTTTTCCCGACCTTAGCAATCTATCGGAATATACCAAACAAATCGATACCTCTACTTTTAAAATTTTGAAAAAAGCTTTTCCCGGTCCTTATACCATGATATTGCCGGCAAATAACAAATTGCCCAAAATTTTCAAAAAAAGAAAAACCTTCGGTATGCGTGTTCCCGACAATGAAATTCTCAGAAAAATATTGAATGAGTTAGGTGAACCCATTGTGAATATTTCCATTAAAGACGAAGACGAAGTATTGGAATACACCACCGATCCCGAGTTGATCAATGAAAAATGGAATAAAAAAGTAGATATCATTATCGATGCCGGGTATGGAGATAATCAACCTTCCACGGTAATTGATCTATCCGGAGAGGAACCTGTGATTATCAGAGAAGGAAAAGGAGATATTGATAAATTAGGCTTATAAAAAAATACAAACATGAGAAAAAAAATCGTAGCGGGTAATTGGAAAATGAACAAAACTTTGCCCGAAGCAAAACAATTAATACAAGAATTATTATCAAAAGTAAATACCGAAAACAAAGTGGAAGTGTATATTGCTCCTTCCTTTGTAAATCTACCCGAAGCTGTTGAACAAACAAAAAACTCAGACATTAAAGTGGCGGCTCAAAATATGCATTTTGAAGACAGTGGTGCTTATACCGGAGAGGTTTCAGCCGATATGCTAAAAGCCATAGGTGTGGACAAAGTAATCCTGGGGCATTCCGAAAGAAGAGCCTATTTTAATGAAACGGATGAAATGCTTCAAAAGAAAGCCCATAAAGCCTATGAAAAACAAATGATGAATATTTTTTGTGTAGGAGAAAAATTGGAAGACAGACAGGCCGGAAAACATTTTGAAGTAGTGAAAAGCCAATTGGAAAACGCTCTTTTTTCTTTACCCATGCAGGCCTATAAAAATATAGTAATTGCTTATGAACCCGTTTGGGCCATAGGAACAGGAGAAACTGCCAGCCCCGAGCAAGCACAGGAAATGCATAAATTTATCAGAGAAACACTGGCAAAAAAATATGGAAGAGACCTGGCAGACAATGTAAGAATTCTATATGGAGGAAGTGTGAAACCCGGCAATGCCAAAGAAATTTTTTCTCAACCTGATGTGGACGGCGGATTAATTGGTGGCGCTTCTTTGGATGCAGATTCCTTTAATGCTATAATTGAAGCAGCCAAAAACTGATAGATATCTGTAAAAAATTCAAACAAATTATTACATTTGCAAAGACCCTGAAAATCAAAAAAAATTCTAAATAAAAAATTATGAATCTACACGAATATCAAGGAAAAGAAATATTAAGCAAATCCGGCGTAAGAGTGCAACGCGGATATGTAGCCGACACTCCTGAAAAAGCTGTTGAAGCTGCCAAAAAATTAACCGAAGAAACCGGTACCAAATGGTATGTAGTAAAAGCCCAGGTGCATGCCGGAGGACGTGGTAAAGGAGGTGGAGTAAAACTCGCCAAAAATCTGGATGAAGTAAAAAAAATAGCCTCCGACATCATCGGAATGCAATTGGTTACTCCTCAAACTCCTCCCGAAGGGAAAAAAGTAAACCAGGTTTTAATAGCCGAAGATGTATATTATCCCGGCGAAAGCAATCCTGAAGAATATTATATGAGTGTAATGCTTAATCGTGGAGAAGGAAAAAATATGATTATGTATTCGCCCGAAGGCGGAATGAATATTGAAGAAGTAGCCGAAAAGACTCCCGACAAAATATTCATAGAAAATATTGATCCCGCACATGGATTACAAGATTTCCAAGCAAGAAGAATCGCTTTTAATCTCGGATTGAAAGGGCAAGCCTTTAAAGAAATGGTGAAATTTGTCAAAGCATTATATGATGCCTATACAAAAAATGATGCCTCATTATTTGAAATTAATCCGGTTCTAAAAACTTCTGATAATAAAATTTTAGCAGTCGATTCTAAAGTAGTGATTGACGATAATGCTTTATTCCGCCATAAAGACATTGCTGAAATGAGAGATGAAAGAGAAGAAAACCCTATTGAAGTGGAAGCAAAAAAAGCCGGATTAAGCTATGTGGCACTTGACGGAAACGTAGGATGTATGGTAAATGGTGCCGGATTGGCCATGGCTACAATGGATTTAATTAAACAAGCCGGAGGAGATCCCGCTAACTTTCTGGATGTGGGAGGTACTGCCGATGCCGAACGAGTAGAAAAAGGATTCCGAATCATTCTTAAAGATCCGAAAGTGAAAGCCATTTTGGTAAATATTTTTGGAGGAATTGTTCGTGCCGACCGCGTTGCACAAGGAATTGTAGATGCCTATAATAATATGAAAGGTGAAATCAATGTTCCCATTATTGTAAGATTACAAGGAACCAATGCAGATAAAGCAAAGGAACTCATAGAAAAAAGTGGTATACCCGTTCATTTTGTAACGGAATTCCAAGAAGCCGCAGATAAAGTACAAGAAGTACTTCAAAAGGCTTAATCACATATAATCTCATTCAAAAAAAGGGCTGTTTCCAGCCCTTTTTTATTGTCTTACTATTTCCACCCTATTATTCAATTTCCTTCCTTCCTCCGTTTCATTGGAAGCCTGCGGACATATACTTCCCACTCCTTTGATTTTCAATTGATCCGGATTTACAGAATATTTATTCACCAACGTATTTTTAATAAAACGGGCATTTTCTATTGAAATTTTCTGTCCCTTTTCTTGACCTAATGAACGATCCGTATGACCTACTAAATAGAACTTATCATTTTTATGCGATATTAAAAAACCGGCTAAATTTGCCAAACATTCAGGCTCTTTTTCCAAAGTTTTATTCTCCTTTATATACAAAGAAAAATGGCCGTAATCTTTTATTTGTTGCCCGATTTGCTCAGGGGTAAAACAAGCAGTGGGGTTTCTTTTTACTTCAATTATATCAAGCGTAACTAACGGCTCTCCATATTCAGTAATATAAACCACCACGTATACTGTTTTGTCCGGTAAAATTTTTTTGGCTTCGATATAAGCAAATTTATCTTCCCTGAAATCCGGTTTAATCGTTTCTTGATGTGGCAATGCATTCAAACCGCTAAATTCGCCTATATATAAATATTCACTAAGATTTACACCACAATTTGTTTTATCCAGTTCAAGAAGTATGTCAAAACCTTGATTTTTTAATAATTGTTCATAATATTTGAAGGCTTCATATACAGAAACCGTTTTTGGCAATACATATTGAAATCTTAAAATCTTTCCTTCTATTTGTTTATTATGAATTCTCTGATCTTTTACATATAAAATATAGTACCGGTCAAAATTTTTTTGTTGGTACCATTTTATTTGCGCATTCTCCATCCGATTTATACCCGGATAATCTTTTGTTTTTTTCAATTCCTGAGATTGCATAAGAGTCAAACCAAGAAAAATAAAAAAAATAAAACTGCTGTAAATTTTTGTTTTCATGAGATAAGGTTTTAGAAATGAATACTTTAAAGTTAAAGCTATTCTTATTAATTTAAAATCAATTTTAAACGAAAAATGATTTTAAACAGCTTTCTTAAAAATAAATTGACTTCCTATAATAATTACCGTAACTTTGTATTTTAAATTATTTAGAATGATTCTAAAAAAGGTTTGGTTATTTTATTATGAGGGTTTTAGGGATATGTCTCCCAGAGGAAAAAAGCTTTGGTTCATCATTTTTATTAAACTTTTCGTGATGTTTGCCATTCTAAAAATTTTTTTCTTCCCGAATATACTCAAGGAAAACTTTCATTCTGACAAAGAAAGAATTGAACATATAGAAAAACAATTAATTATTACACCAAAAAAAGATTAGTTATGGAACACATTGACTGGGGATTAGTAAACTGGTCCAGAGCACAATTTGCATTGACTGCTTTGTATCACTGGATTTTTGTCCCGCTCACACTGGGACTTTCATTTATGTTGGCCATTATGGAAACGATCTATTATAAGACCGGCGACGAGAAATGGCTGAAAATTGAAAAGTTTTGGTTAAAACTCTTTGGAATCAATTTTGCCATCGGAGTAGCAACCGGAATCATATTGGAGTTTGAATTCGGTACCAACTGGTCAAATTATTCATGGTTTGTGGGAGATATTTTCGGCGCTCCACTCGCCATTGAAGGAATTATGGCCTTTTTTATGGAATCTACCTTTATTGCCATTATGTTTTTCGGATGGAACAAAGTAAGTAAAAAAGCTCATTTGATTTCCACTTGGTTAGTAGCTATCGGAAGTAACTTGTCTGCCTTATGGATATTAGTGGCAAACGGATGGATGCAAAACCCTGTCGGTATGAAATTCAATCCCGATACGATGCGAAATGAAATGGAAAATTTCTGGGATGTATTATTTAATCCTGTCGCAATCAATAAATTTATCCATACAATTACTTCCGCATACACTTTCTCCGCCTTATTTGTAATAGGTGTGAGTGCTTGGTTGATCTTAAAAAACAAAGACAAGCTCTATGCCAAATACAGCATGATTATCGCTTCTGTTTTTGGTTTTCTTGCCATTATAGCCACCATTATAACAGGTGACGGTTCAGCCAAGCAAGTGGCCAAATACCAACCGATGAAATTAGCGGCAATGGAAGGCTTATATAAAGGATCTCGTGGAGCTCCATTGATTGCCGTCGGGACTCCTACCATAAGAAACGGGAGTTTAATCAAATCCATTGAAGATGATTTGGCGGGAAGAAACCAAGAGAAAGTAAAAATTGAAGGTTTTGAGATTCCTTACGGACTTTCCATTCTCGCTTTTAATGACCCGAATGCTTTTGTTCCCGGTATCAAAGACTTGGTCGAAGGAAATCCGAAAGAGGGCATACGTTCCTACAAAGAAAGAATCAAAAGCGGAAAAATTGCCATCGAAGCTTTGGCTAATTATAAGAAAGCCAAAAAAGAAGGAAAGGAATCGGAAGCAAAAAAATATTTGGAAATTTTCCGTGCACATTTTGACGATTTCGGGTATGGATATTTTGACAAATTGGGAGTGGAAGAATTGATTCCTCCGGTAACAATTACCTTTATGTCTTTCCATACAATGGTACTATTAGGAACATGGTTTTTAATTTTCTTTTATCTGGTGTACCGTGCGGTACAAAAAGACAACATTGAAAAGAAAAAATGGCTTCTGAAATTAGGTGTATGGGGAATCTTTTTCGGTTGGCTGGCACAAGAATTGGGTTGGATCACCGCCGAAGCTGGGCGTATGCCATGGGTTATTCAAGATTTAATGCCTACCATGGTAGCCGTCTCACATCTTCATAAAGAAAATGTCATGCTTACCTTTGCTCTTTTCTTTATTGTCTTTACAGCATTATTGATTGCCGAGATAAAAATCATGATTACAACAATTAAAAACGGTTTTTCCAACTAAAAAATTACGACTATGTTTGAAGCATTATCATATGAATCTTTACAAGCTTACTGGTGGATTATTATTGCCCTTTTGGGAGGCGCACTGGTATTTATGCTCTTTGTTCAGGGAGGACAAACTTTGCTGAACAAACTAAGTGATAACGAAGAAGAAAAAACCCTTTTGGTCAATCTATTCGGCCATAAATGGGAGATTACTTTCACCACCTTGGTAGTTTTCGGAGGAGCCTTTTTTGCCTCCTTTCCCCTCTTCTACTCTACCAGTTTCGGGGGAGCTTATTATGTGTGGATGATCATTCTATTCGCATTTATCGTTCAAGCGGTTTCTTATGAATACCGTAAGAAAAAAAACAATTTTCTCGGAAGCAAAACCTATGAGAAATTCCTCTTTTTTAACGGAGTAATTGCTCCGGTATTTTTGGGAGTAGCTGTTTCTACTTTCTTTACCGGCAGTCCTTTTTCCGTTGATAAATCAAGAATTGTCAATTTAAAAAGTAATGTCGAAGCGGTTATTTCTCAATGGAAATCTCCCTGGTATGGTTTGGAAGCGATCTGGACTATTGACAATTTGGCTTTTTTACAAAACTTAGCTTTGGGACTAGCCATTTTCTTTCTTGCACGGGTAATCGCATTGCTCTATATCAAAAAAATGGTGGACAACCAAAACATTCTTGAAAAAGCCCAAAAATGTTTGAAAAGAAATGTCATTCTATTTCTCATTTTCTTTTTATTCTGGCTGATACGTCTTTTGTTCATAAACGGATTTGCCGTAAATCCTGAAACCGGAGAAATCTATATGGAGCCTTATAAATATTTCCATAATTTGGTTCAACAACCTGCCCTGTTGATTTTCCTATTAATAGGAATTCTATTGGTATTATGGGGAATATACGGAGGACTGTTTAAAAACCAAACCAATGCCTTTTGGAAAGCCGGTATAGGAACGATTATTACCGTAATGGCCATATTCTTTTTGGCAGGTTTTAATCATACCTCTTACTATCCTTCCATTTATGATTTACAAAGCTCATTGACAATTGCCAACAGCTCTTCCAGCAAATATACGTTAACTGCCATGGCATATGTTTCCTTAATGGTTCCTTTTGTAATTGCCTATATTATCTGGGCTTGGAAAGCATTGGACAGCCATAAATTATCTGTTGAAGAATTAAAAAAAGAAGAAATTAAATACTAAAATCAGAAATTATGTTATACGGAATGATACATTTTATCAGTTGGCCCATTCTCATTTATTTAGCTTATAAATTGAGCTTTTGGGCAGTAAAGAAATACGAAGAAAAATACGAAAATAAATAATGCCAATTATTTTTATAAAAAAATGCCCGCCTAAAATTTGGCGGGCATTTTTTATCTATTCAAAAACTGATTAAAATAAAAATCGAATGGATAAAGCGCCTGAATCACCTGCAAATCCGGTGTATCCGACTAAGTTGAAATAAGGCTTCCAATCAATACTTATGGAAATCGGTGCATTGGGAATTACATATTCCAATCCGATAATTCCATCTACTCCGATATTGGTGTAACTGGTATCCTCTCCCCAACCGGTGTATTTATCATCATAAAAACCGGCATGTGCACCATAGCCGTAAAACCATCTGAGGTTTTCAACATCATTGATGTCATTGTGATATTCTACCAAACCGGTCAATTGAAATCCTCTCCAGCGGCTGGTAAGAATCCCTTCCAAAGCTACATTATCATTAGTAAAATGCTTAAAAGTAATACCATTGAATAATCCGCCTCTAAATCCGATTTCATTTGTGTATTCTTGAGCTCCCGCTTGGAAACTCAAACCTAAAAAAAGAATAATTAATGCTATTTTTTTCATTTTTTGTTTGTTTTTGACAAAGGTACATCAAAAATTATACCCCCCATATAAACGTAATAAAAGAAAAAATATGATATTTGCATAAAATTAGTTTTATTCATGGCACAGAAACCCGGCGTACCCAAAGGAACAAGAGATTTTTCGGCAGAACAAATTGCCAAAAGAAATTTTATTATTGAAAAAATAAAAAAGAATTTTGAAAATTACGGCTTTGCTCCCATAGAGACTCCCTCCTTTGAGAATCTTACCACTTTGATGGGAAAATACGGTGAAGAAGGAGATCGTCTGATTTTTAAAATTTTAAACTCCGGTGATTTTCTTAAAAAAGTGCCGGATGAAACTCTTTTGGAAAGAAATCCGTCAAAAATTACTGCCAAAATTTCAGAAAAAGCTTTACGCTATGATTTGACTGTTCCTTTTGCCCGCTATGTTGTACAACACCAGAACGAATTGGTATTCCCTTTTAAAAGATATCAAATTCAGCCGGTATGGCGTGCCGACCGGCCGCAAAAAGGACGCTTCCGCGAATTTTATCAATGTGATGCAGATGTCGTCGGAAGCAACTCATTATGGCAAGATGTAGAATTTGCCCTTCTTTATGATCAAGTATTTTCAGATTTGGAAGTTCCCGTAACCATAAAAATAAATAACCGTAAAATTCTTACGGGCTTGGCGGAACTGATTGATGAAAAAGAGAAATTTACCGATTTTATCGTTGCACTGGATAAATTGGATAAAATAGGAAAAGAAGGAGTAAAAAAGGAAATGCTTGCCAAAGGAATTTCTGAGAAATCTATCGGACGAATAGAAAAGATTTTTGACTTTTCAGGAAACAATCAAGAGAAACTTATATTATTAAAAGAGCTTCTCTTTGATTCCGAAACAGGTATGAAAGGGATTGAAGAACTGGAATTTGTTCTGAAAAATGTCGAAGATGCCGGATTGAAAAATTCCTTGGAACTAGACATTACTCTTGCCCGCGGACTCAATTATTATACGGGTTCCATTTATGAAGTAAGTGCCAACAATATACAAATGGGTTCCATAGGCGGAGGCGGACGTTATGATGATTTAACAGGAATTTTCGGATTGAAAAACCTCAGTGGAATCGGGATCTCATTCGGTTTAGACCGTATTTATCTCGTTATGGAAGAACTGGGATTGTTTAAAGATGTGGAAATCCCGAAACCAAGAATCCTCTTTATAAACTTTGGAGAAAAAGAAGCCGCTTACAGTCTGAAAGCCTTGCAAAAATTACGTCAAAAAAATATCAAAAGCGAATTATATCCCGATGCAGCCAAGATGAAAAAACAAATGAATTATGCAAACAAAAGAGGAATTCCTTTAGTCGCCATGGCAGGTAGCCGGGAAATGGAAAACAATACCTTCAGCTTAAAAAATATGAATACCGGAGAGCAAAAAGAAGTCGATTTCGATCAATTAATCACCGAATTGCAATCCTAGGAATATAATTCGTTATATGCTTGACTGATTTTTTGTTGCACCTCTTTGTATTCTTCCTCGGAAAAGGATTTTTTATTACTGAAATCCATATCGCTCATTTTGTTTATGGGAATCAAATGCACATGAACATGCGGTACTTCCAATCCGATTACAGCCATTCCAATTCGGTTCACATCAAAAACTTTTTCTTGGGCTTTGGCCACTTTTCGGGCAAACTGCATTAAGTCCAAATACTCTTCTTCGGATAGGTCGAAAATTTTATCCGTTTCTTTTTTGGGAACTACCAGAACGTGGCCTTTGGCCGTAGGAAATATATCTAAAAAGGCAATATGTTTGTCATCTTCCGCCACTATATAAGCCGGGATTTCACGATTGATAATTTTTGTAAAAATAGAAGCCATAATATTTTTTTACAAATTTAGTGAAAACCGAATGACTTTTCAAGCTCTAATGACAACCGCATCCGGAGCCACATCCACAGCCCTCCTCTTTATTTGCAGGATGTATGTGACCGTGTTGTATTTCCTCGGGTGTTGCTTGTCTTTTTGATGTAACCTTTAATTTGAATTCCAAATCTTTGCCGGCCAAAGGATGATTGTGATCGATAATCACTTTCTCGTCATCAAAAGATTTGACTTTTACTTGCAGCGCTTCCCCGTTTTTTCCCCGTGCATACAAAATCATTCCTGTTTCCAGAGGAATATTTCCTACCTGATGTATGGGAACTTCAACCAAATTTCCTTCTACATAGTCACCATAAGGCTTTTGCAAAACAATTTTTGTTTGTTCTCCGGCTTGCAATCCTATTAAAGCTTCTTCAAGAGCAGGCAAAATTCTTCCTTTCCCCACCAGAAATTCCACGGGTTTCTGTCCGTATGTATTCTCATATACTTCCCCTGTCTCTATATCGCGTACAATATATTTAAACGCAATGACATTATTTATAACTATTTCCATTTCGATTTTTTATTTGTAACAAAAATAACAATTAGAGAATGCATCAAACGGAATATTGATAAAATAAGTTTATTATAAGGATAGTTTATGCTTATAATCGCTTAAAAACGATTGATTCTATAACCGGCAGACATTCTCATTATCCAAGAACCGGGGAAGCCGCCATAGGGTGCCAATGCTTGAACAGGGTTATAGAGATAAGCACATTCATAGCGTAAGAAAAAGGAATTTTGATAAAGAGTATATTCATATTCCATAAACCAACCGGGAGAGATTCCGAATTCCAAATTAAAATCCGTAAAATGTAAATCCTGTTCATTAGTTTGCAAATCGGTGTTTGTTCCTTGTTCATAAAATACCAAAACCATTAGACTTAAAGAAGGGCCGGTAAAAAACTTTTTTGTTCTCTTATTGATCAATAGCAGACCATATTCTTTTCCTATCCTAAAATCGAAATTGTTTGCGGTTACTTCTCTTTTGAACAGTTTTTGGGTATTTTGCGGTTGCGTGATATAGGTATATTCTCCGGGGAAATATCCGATACCTAAAACATTTTGCCATTTATTATTGTCTTTATAACTTCGTGAATGTGTCAGTCCCACACTTATTCCGCTTTCCATTTTGTCATAGAAAATATAAGTTCCCCCTATAAAATATCCCATAGTTTTTTGAGAATTTGCAATAGGTGCCGAAAAAAGCCAAATAAAAATAATAAAGGACCGCTTCATGGCAAATATTTTAAAACTAATGTGCTGTTTTTCTAAAAAAAAGATATAATCAAAAAAACACCCGTTCATACTATTATAACTCAAAACGGAAGAAAATGGTATATTTATTGTTTAAAAATAAAAATCGACAAACCACGTTAACATTCATAAATCCGAAGTTATGCAAAGAAAAATTTTTCTGTTACTTGCCATCTTAAGCCTCCAAACCGGCTGGGGACAACTATCTAAAATACATATAAGTCCCGAAAACGAATATATAGAAGCCGTGAATCTTTATAATGAAAAGGAATACAAAGCGGCAGAATATTTATTCAAAAAAATTAAAGATCATTTCTCGGATGAAAATATCAAAGGAGATATTGCTTTCTATTTGGCTAGTATTGCCGTAAGGACCGATGAAATAGATGCGGAAGAATTATTGGATTATTTCACCACTCACTTCCCTACTCATCCCAAGAGAAACGCCGCTTTTTTTGAAGCCGCCGATTATTATTTTACCCACGGCCAACAAAACAAAGCCAAAGAATTAATAAAAAAAGTAGATCCTTCCGGTCTGTCAAAAAGCGATTACGAAAAATATAATTTTTATCTGGCTTATGCAGCCGTGAAAGACAAAAGATACAAAACGGCACAACGTCTCTTTGACAAGCTCTTAAACTCAAAAAAATACGCACAACAAGCAAAATATTACACCGGATATATTGCTTATCAACAAAACGATTTTGCCAAAGCTCAAAAATATTTTGACATGGTAATGGAAGATGCCAATTTCAACAAAAAACTTCCTTATTACCGTGCAGATATGTATTTTAAACTCCGTCAATTTCAAAAAGCCATCGAGGAAGCCCGGAAAATATATCCTCGCAGTCGCGGAAAAGAACGCTCGGAATTGGCAAAAATAATAGGCGAAAGTTATTTCAATTTAAAAAAATATGATAAAGCAATCCCATATTTACTTGAATATAAAGGAAAGAAAGGTAACAGAAGAGGAAAATGGAGCAATACGGATTATTACCAATTGGGTTATGCTTATTACAAGCAAGGAGATTACAAAAAAGCCATTGATTATTTTAATAAGATTATTGAAGGGAATGATGCGATTGCACAAAATGCCTATTATCATTTGGCAGACAGTTACTTAAAAACAGGACAAAAACTCAAAGCTTTAAATGCGTTTAAAAAAGTATCCGAAATGTCTTTTAATCCCGAAATGCAAGAAGATGCCTATTATAATTATGCCAAATTGGGATATGAAATCGGAAATCCTTTTGAAAATCCGGCAAAAGTCATTCAAGCTTATTTAGACAAATATCCCCAAAGCATCTATAAAAAAGAACTGGAAGATTTATTAGTGAACTCTTATTTGACTTCCAATAATTTTGAAGAAGCAATCAAACTTCTTGAAAAAAACAACGAAACCAATACAAAAACCTATCAAAAAGCTACTTACTACCGTGGATTGGAACTCTTGAATGAAGGAGATTATCAGCAAGCACAACAAATGTTTAAAAAGCTATTGGACAATGGATTTGATCCTCAACTCAGGCAATTGGCTAAATTCTGGAATGCCGAGGCAGATTACCGTCAACATAAATACAAGGAAGCCAGAATAGGATTTGAAGATTTTATGGCCGGTAATAATATGGGTTATACAAAAGAAGCTAAACTGGCACCGTATAATTTGGGATATACTTATTTCAAACTCAAAGACTATCCCAAAGCCGCTAGTTATTTTAAACAATTCATTGAAAGCAACCCCGATAAAAAATTCCTTAAAGACGCCTATTTACGATTGGGGGACAGTTATTTTGCTTCAAAAAAATATTGGCCGGCTATGGAAGCTTATAATAAAGCCATCCAATTACCGGGAGCGGATAGCGATTATGCCGCTTATCAAAAAGCTATCAGTTATGGATTTGTCGGCAAAAACAACCGAAAAATCCAAGATTTGAAATTATTCATCCGCGATTTCAAACATTCCAAATATATGCCCGATGCGCTTTATCAATTGGGAAGCGCTTATGCAAACACGGGAAAAAACCAAGCTGCTATCGAAACATTTGAAAAATTATTGCATGAGTATCCCAAAAGCAAATACATCCCTATTGTTTTGCTCAAAGAAGGCAGCATATACTATAATACCGGACAAAATGAAAAAGCCTTGAACAAATTTAAGGAGGTTGTAAGCAAGTATCCGAATACACCGGTAGCCTATCAAGCAGCCGAAAACATAAAAAACATTTATATCGAAGAAGGTAAAGCCGCTGAATATGCCCGCTGGGCCGATCGATATCCGTGGATTAATGTGACAAATACCGAGTTGGATCAGGCCGTTTTTGAAGCCGCCGAAGAAAAATATATGAGCAAAGATCCTCAGGCAATAAATGAATTGGAAAAATATTTACAAGAGTTTCCGCAAGGAATCAATCGTCTGAAAGCCCATTACTATTTAGCTCGACTTTATAAACAAAAAGGAAAAAAAGGAAAAGAAGCTTTGCATTATCAAGCGATTGTGGATTTGCCTCATAATCAATATTCCTCGGAAGCTTTAAGAAACCTTGCTTTTCTTTACTTGGAAAGAAAAGATTGGAAAAAAGCCATTCCTTATTTGGAGCGATTGGAAGCCGTCACCGAATCTCCCGGGGACTTGATTTTTGCCCAATCAAACTTGATGAAAGCCTATTACCAAACAGGCAATTTTGAAGAAGCGATAAATTATGCGGAGAAAGTTCTGAATAACCCGAAAAGCAGCAGCCGGATGAGAAATGATGCGCAATTGATCTTGGCACGTTCCGCATTAAAAACCGGGGAAGAAGATAAAGCAAAAACCTATTATAATAAACTTGCCAAAACGTCCTCAGGAAAGATAGCCGCAGAAAGTTTGTATTATGTTGCGTATTTCCAACATAAAGAAGGAAAATATGATGCTTCAAACAAAACCATCGCCAAACTGACAAAAAAATATGCAGGACATAAATATTGGGCAGCCAAAGCCTTGGTATTAATGGCAAGAAATACATATGCCAAAGGAGATGCTTTCAATGCCACCTATATATTGGAAAGTGTCATTAAAAATTTCAAAGAGTATCCCGATATAGTAAAAGAAGCCGAAGATTTACTCAAAGAAATAAAAGAAAAAGAAGCCAAGAAAAATTCGTCTTTAAAAAACTAAAAAAGAAGAAAAATGAAAAAATTATCCCTCTATATATTATTGCTTTTCAGTCTGAATCTATTTGCACAACAAAAAGATGATACCGTAAAAACAGAAGTCATTGAAGTGACAAAATCCTTTAATCCGGAAGTGCAAGACGCCTTTAAATTAACGGTAAACCCCGATTCCATTCAGGTAATTGAGAAGAAGATTCCTGTCGAAATCTCTATTCGTTCGGTTCCGGTAGCTTCTACTTTTGAACCGGAAAAAGGAAGCATGAGCGAATTTCAATTCAAAGGAAATTACCAAGAATTCCCGGGCAGTTATGCTTTGATGGGAGTCGGCAATTATATGCATTTGTGGACACAAGCTTTTTTAGATTACAAAGTAACCGAACGATTACAAACAGGTTTCTTTTTCAATCATTTTTCTACACAAGGAAAAAAAGGAGATGACTTATTGAACCCTGCATATACCACTCAAGCCAATGTCCTTTTTAATTACAAAAATGATAAAAGCAAATGGTTTATCGATATGGGTTATGAAGGGAAAATCAATTACTTAAATATCAGCCCGTTTATTAACCCACAACCTGTCCCATTGGTTTCATATTTAAATTACGATGACTTAAGAAAGAATAATTTTTTCCATCTTTCACTTGACGGAAAAATAAAAGAATCCCTTTTAAAGGAAACAAGTTTTGATTTTACAAGCTTCTGGGATCCTGATAATAATACGGAAAATACTATTCAATTTCTTTCGCATTTTACCATTCCCATTGGAGATATCGAACTGAAAAATCAAGTAAAGTCCGATTTAGTAGCCGGTAATATAAAAATACCTTTTACCGATAAAACGGAAAAATTTACTTATACTAATTTTGATTTGGGTATTATACCCGCCTTTACCTATACTTCCGATAATTTGGAAGCCAATATCGGCGCAAAAGTCTACTATCAAAATCATGAGGATTATAATAAATTACAAATCTTGCCAGATTTACGTTTAAACCTAAGCCTTATCTATGAAACACTCAATATTTTTGCCGGATTTGAGGGAGATTTATATCAAAATTCTTTTAAAAACCTTCAAAATCAAAATCCCTATTTAATTCCTCAGGAAATGAAACCTATGTTAAAACCCATAGATCTTTATGGAGGAATCAAAGGAAATTTTTCTTCCTCATTTAGCTATGAATTGCGTATGGGATATAAAAAATATAACAATTATGCTTTTTTTACCGCTTTATATAGCCCGGCAAATCTGCCTTATGGAATTTTCTATGATGACTTGACTCAATCCTATTTTGCATCGGCTGTCAATATAGGCATCGGAAATAAACTCGATTTCAAATTGGACTTTGAATATGATCAAAACAATCCCGAAAATTTAACCAAAGCTTACTTTTTACCCGATTATAAAGTAAAGACCATTCTGTTTTTCAGACCGTCTGAAAAATTATCAATGGATATGGCTTTATTTAATGTAGGTAGTAGACCGGGAGACTATACAACTTTGTCCTCTTATACAGACTTGAATTTAGGCATTCACTATCAAGTAAATAAAGAATTTTCTGCTTTCATTAAAGGAAATAACTTACTCAATAAATCATATGAAATATATTCGGGCTATCCGGTAGAAAAAATGCAAATTATGGGCGGAGTTTTGTATAAATTTGACATTCGTTAAATTTTATCGTATATTTCATAATCAAAAATCCCAAAAAATTTATACTATGAAAAAAAACGTAGGAAATCTCGATAAACTAATCCGGTTAATACTAGCCGTTGTAATTTTCCTTTTTATTTACAAAGGAGGTGAAGGCAATACTACTATGGATATTGTTTGGTTGATCATCGCTTTTATATTGGCACTTACTTCACTTTTGAATTATTGCCCGATATATTCTCTGTTAGGAATCAACACCAACAAACCCAAAAAATAACAACCTGTTGACAAGCCGGAATTTTTCTCCGGCTTTTTTTATGGTAATTACATTATCCTCTCCCTTATTCTCCCTTCAAAATAAAACAAGTACAAATAAAGGTTTACAATATATAGGTATTGGTAAAAAACAGTTTATTTTTGAGTAATCTCTTTGAAAAGCTGTTCCAAATTTCGATTTTTTTTATGCATATCCAAAATTTTCAAACCGTTCTTACTGGCAAAATCAAATAGTAGGGGACGCATATCTTCCGAAGTATTGAAAGCAAAACACCAAATACTATCCATCAGATTTTCAACTCTGTCAAGATGAGGCAACTCGTTGAAAAATTCCTTTTCGATTTTCAAGTCAAATTCCACTTCTATAATTTGTTGTTGGCCGGTTTGCAATTCTTTTAATTTTTTGTCTGCGACAATTTCCCCTTTATTGATAATCAACACACGTTCAGCCATTTGCTCTACTTCCTGCATGATATGGGTAGAGAGCAAAATGGTTTTTTCTTTTCCCAATTTCTTTATTAATTCCCTTATTTCCACCAACTGATTTGGGTCTAAACCCGTAGTAGGTTCATCCAGAATCAATATTTCAGGATCATGAATAATGGCAGCTGCCAGACCTACACGTTGCCGGTATCCTTTTGATAATTCTTGGATTTTTTTATGTGCCTCAGGCATAAGCCCGGTCTCTTTAATTACTTCTTCAATTCGCGTGTCGGGTAGAGAAAAAATTCCCGCTACAAAAGACAGGTATTCCCGTACGTACATTTCCGTATATAAAGGGTTATGCTCAGGTAAATAACCGATTTTACTTTTGGTTTCCATCGGTAGTTTATCTACCGGAATTCCCTGGACTTTTACTTCACCGCTGTCTGCCGGAATAAAACCTGTGATGATCTTCATCAAGGTAGATTTTCCCGCTCCGTTTGGACCTAACAGTCCGGTAATCTGACCGGTGGGAAGAGATATGTTAATATCTTTGAGAACCTGTTGGTTTCCAAACTTTTTATTGACCTGTTGAAGAGTAATTCCGTCCACTTTTTTTCTTTTTTATATAGTACTTATAAATCAAACCTGCCAAATATTGTGCACTGAAAAAAGCCACAATATTATATAAAACCGATATCCATGAAAAACCGATATGATAATGCAATTTATTATAAATACGAAGTAAAATTATAAAAATTACGGGAATATGGACAGCGAGCATCCAATCGCGGCTACGAAATTTTGTGCGTGCCCTCCAAAAACCAAAAGGGAAAGCAATTAAGAACACAAAAAAAGCAAAAGTTAAATTATCCATTTATAAAAATTTATCACAAAAATAGTATATTTACTATCACAAATCGCTTTTATAAACCAAACTCCTGAAATTATGCTCGAAAATGAAAATCTTACCCGCTATTTATTTTTAGATATCGAAACCGTCCCGGCTGTCTATGAGTTTGAAAATCTAAGCGAAAAAGAAAAAAAACTCTTTGAGAAAAAAGTCAAATACCGCCTCAATGAAGAAAATACCGCCGAAGAATTATATCACCAAGCGGGAATTTGGGCCGAATTCGGAAAAATTATTGTGATTTCGACCGGTTTTTTTGTCAAAAACGGTGAATTCAGAATCAAATCTTTTCATGGACACGACGAAAAAAAATTATTATCGGACTTTGCAGAATTACTCAACTCCAATTATTTTCAACGTAAAGATTTAAAACTCTGTGCGCATAACGGAAAAGAATTTGATTTTCCCTATATCGCCCGGCGTATGCTGATCAACGGAATTCCCCTTCCCAAACAATTACAGGTTTTCGGAAAAAAACCTTGGGAAACCCCTTTTTGTGATACGATGGAAATGTGGAAATTCGGCGATTACAAACATTATACTTCACTGGATTTATTGACCCATATTTTGGGCATTCCCTCTCCTAAAACCGATATTGAAGGAAAAGATGTGGCACGTATTTATTATGAAGAAAAGGATTTGGAACGCATCAAGGAATATTGTGAGCGGGATGTGATTGCCATAGCCCAAATTATGCTCCGGTTTAGCGGGAAAGAATTATTAACCGATGATAAAATTATTCGTGTAAAATAATTTATTACGCATTTAAAGCCAATAGTTCTTCCATATATTCTCTTGAATTGGACAGGCGGGGTACTTTGTTTTGCCCACCCAATTTCCCTTTGGATTTGAGCCATTTATAAAACAAACCTTTTTTTGCCCGGTGAATCACGGGAAATCCTAAGGTCAAATCTCTATATCGCTTGGCTTCATAATCGGAGTTAAGTTCTTGAAGATGGGAATCCAACAATTTTTTAAAACGTTCGAAATTTTCCGGAGGAGTATCAAATTCAATCATCCATTCATGCGATCCTTTTTTATCGGTTCCCATAAAAACGGGAGCTACCGTATATTCCACAATGCTGGCTCCCGTTTCACGAGCTGCTTTTTCTATCGCCCGGTCGGTGTTTTCTATTACCACTTCTTCTCCGAAAACATTGATAAAATGTTTGGTTCGACCGGTTATTTTAATCCGGTAGGGCTTAATGGAAGTAAATTCTACCGTATCACCGATAATATACCGCCATAATCCGGAATTGGTAGAAATTACCATGGCATAATTCACTCCGGTTTTCACTTCGGAAAGAGGAATGTATGCCGTTGATTTTTTTCCTTTGAATTCTTTCACCGGAATAAATTCATAGAATACACCATAATCCAACATCAAAAGCAATTCGCCTGCTGTTTTTAGATCTTGCAATGCAAAAAAACCTTCGGAAGCATTATAAATTTCCATATAATGAAAATCTTTCGAAGGAAATAGTTTTTCATATTCCTCTTTATAAGGAGTAAAACTCACGCCCCCGTGAAAAAAGACTTCTATGTCGGGCCATACTTCCAAAATATTATTTTTACCCGTCTTTTTTAAAATCTCTTTGAGAAGCATCATCATCCAGGAAGGCACACCGGCTAAACCCGTTAGCTTATTCTTTAAGGCTTCTTGTATAATCTTATCCAGTTTCACCTCCCAATCGGGCAATAAAGCTGTTTTTTTCTCGGGAACGGTTACCATATTGGACCAAAAAGGCATATTATCAATCATGATGGCAGACAGGTCTCCTACATAAGCATCTTTTATTTTTAGCAATTGCTTACTTCCTCCCAATTTTAGTGTCTTTCCTTTAAGCAATTTGGATTGAGGGTAGTTGGCCAAATAATAGGCTACGACATCTCGCGCTCCTTGAAAATGATTGGACTCCAAGGCTTCTTCCGATACGGGAATAAATTTACTCTTTGCCGAAGTTGTTCCGCTGGATTTGGCAAACCATTTGATTTTACCGGGCCATAATACATCCTTTTTTCCTTGCATCATTTGCCGGATATAAGGATATAAAGACTCATAATCACTCAATGGCACATAACGGGTAAAACTATTATAATCAGTAATTTGAGAAAAACGGTGTTGTTTTCCGAAATCAGTATTTTTTGCCCGGTTCAGTAAAAAATTCAATTGAGATTTTTGGGTATCAAAAGGATTTTTAAGGAAAATATCCAGATCGGAAAGTCTTTTTTTAAACCACCATGAAGCCAAGGAATTGATGA
Organism: Flavobacteriales bacterium; assembly: GCA_027061855.1. Taxonomy (GTDB): domain Bacteria; phylum Bacteroidota; class Bacteroidia; order Flavobacteriales; family Flavobacteriaceae; genus JALSPZ01. The sequence goes on along the minus strand of JAMOVT010000051.1, from coordinate 10,128 downwards.
AGCCCGTTTGCATAATTTTCTCTATCTTTAACTCTCGAAAATACTATTTTTTTATGGAATACCAAAGCGTTTTAAAGAGAATGGAAGTGGAGCTATATCAGCCTGTCAAATACTATTTGGACATGGGCGAAGACTTCATTATCCTTAATCAATTGATTGGCAATGAATTGGAAATAGAATTCAAAAAATACGAATGCCTGAGTTGTGGAGAAGACCTTCCGATTTTTGCCCAGGGTTTATGTAAAAAATGCTATTTTGAAAGTCCGCACACCGGCGAATGGGTGATGAAACCCGAATTGAGCAAAGCGCATCTCGGTATAGAACACCGCAATCTCGAATTTGAAAAAGAGGTGCAATTACAACCGCATTTTGTGTATTTGGCAAAAACCAGTGATATTAAAGTAGGTGTAACCAGGCATTCACAAATACCCACTCGCTGGATCGATCAAGGGGCTGATGAAGCCATGGTGATTTTTGAAACCCCCAACCGGTTCATTGCGGGACAAATAGAAGTTTTTTTAAAACAATACCTTACCGATAAAACAGGCTGGCAAAAGATGTTAAAAGGAGTTACAACCGAAAAAGATTTGCTAGAATCCCGTGAAATGATAAAAAAACAAATTCCGGAAGATTATAAAAAATATTGGATTGAAGAAACCGAACCTGTCAAAATAGAATATCCTGTTTTGCAATACCCTGAAAAAATAAAAAGTATCAATTTGGAAAAAACACCCCGTTTCAAGAAAAAATTAGCGGGTATCAAAGGGCAATATTTGATTTTTGAAGACGGAAATGTATTCAATATAAGAAATCACTCCGGTTATGTGGTAAGTTTAAAATTTTAGTTTGGTATTGGCTCGATAAACTTCCTGATTGGCAAAGGAATTCCGTTTCTTTATTACTACATAAGTAAGATATAATGTATACTTCATTTTATCCACCGGGAAATTGACATTATCATCTACCACTGTAAAATTGTTTACCTTTCTATATGCGATTATTTTTCCGTTTTTTTTGATTACACGATCAAACTTGTTCCAATTTGCCTTTGGATTGTAGCCGAAATATTGAAAAAACTCATTGTTTACTTTCAATTCTTTGTTGGGATTAAATTTATTTTCGGAATATACTTTTTGTGGTAAGTAATGAAGATCGGGAATGGTTTCGGACGAACTGAGTTTGTAATAATCTTTGGTTAAAGAGGTATTGACAAATACACCCGGGTATTTTTCAGGTTCATTATACACAAAGATTAATGTAAATGGTTTACGGTCTATTTTGATGGTCCGATTGTTTATATATACACTGTCTTTTCCCTGTTTGAGGTATACGTCAACCGGTGCCTTTCCGGTCTGCCCTATGGCAGGAATTACGTATACCAAGAGAAAAAATAGTAAAAATAATCGTTGCATAAATTTCATAAACAATAATGTAAAAATACAAAAATAAAATGAAATGTTTTTTTATCTAATGTAAAATGTTTTTTTCGTTCATTTATTGTGTTGGGTAATAATTTTTTTGTTTTCTTTTTCCTGCAAAAATAAAACCAAAATAATTAATTTTGCATCCGGAAATAAAATTATCAAAATTGTTAATAACTTTTTCAAGATAAAAAACTTAGTGAGTCTTTGTCTATTAAAAAATAATTTGTAAATTTGCACTCAATTTTGAATTAGTTAAAAAATCAAGTAAGATGTCGAGAGTTTGCGAAATAACAGGAAAGAAGGTGATGATGGGAAATAATGTTTCTCATGCGCACAATAAAACCAAAAGAAGGTTTGATGTAAACCTTTTCAAGAAGAAGTTTTATATCCCTGAAGAAGACCGTTGGGTAACCTTAAAGGTATCCAAAGCCGGTTTGAAAATCATTGATAAGAAAGGAGTTTTGGCCGCTATTAAAGAAGCAAAAGCCAAAGGTTATTTAACTAGAAACGTATAAATTAGAGCACAATGGCAAAGAAATCAAAAGGAAACAGAGTGCAAGTAATCCTAGAATGCACAGAACACAAAGAAAGCGGAATGCCGGGAACTTCTCGATATATTACTACTAAAAATCGAAAAAACACACCCGGACGATTAGAACTCAGAAAGTATAATCCTATACTTAGAAGATATACTTTACATAAAGAAATTAAATAATTTAAGTCATGGCAAAGAAAACGGTAGCAACCTTACAAACAGGTTCCAAGAAATTTACAAAGGTGATCAAAGTAAAAAAATCACCCAAGACCGGCGCATATATATTTGAAGAAAGAATGCTTAGCGCTGACAAAGCAAAGGAATTTTTTAAGAAATAATTTATTTTTCTTATTAACGATATGACAAAAGTGCTACCTTTTCCGGGTGGCACTTTTTTTGTGCAACTGATAAAAAAGAAGTATTTTCGTTCAAAATTTATAATATATGTTTAAAAAGATTTTTTCAAAAAAGAAAAAAGAAAATTTAGATAAAGGTCTGGAAAAGACCAAGCAAAGTTTTTTTAACAAACTCTCCAAAGCAGTTGCCGGAAAATCAAAAGTGGATGATGAGGTACTCGATGAACTGGAAGAAGTTTTGATTACCAGTGATGTAGGTGTGGATACCACATTAAAAATTATAGACCGCATAGAAAAAAGGGTGGCCAAAGATAAATATTTGGGCGTTTCGGAACTCAATCAAATATTAAGGGAAGAAATTGCCGCCTTATTGGCCGAACAAGAAAAAAAAGAAGAACAAACTTTTACTCCCGAGAATACAAAGCCTTATGTCATTATGGTGGTCGGGGTAAATGGTGTGGGAAAAACCACTACCATTGGCAAGTTGGCGCATAAATTTACTGAGGAAGGCAAGAAAGTGATGCTTGGAGCGGCCGATACCTTTCGGGCTGCTGCTGTCGATCAATTACAAATTTGGGCAGACCGGGTCGGTGTTCCTATCGTGAAGCAAAAAATGGGAAGCGATCCCGCTTCGGTGGTTTTTGACACTTTGCAATCGGCGAAGGCAAATGATATCGATGTGGTTCTTATCGATACCGCCGGACGCTTGCACAACAAAATCAACTTGATGAATGAGCTGTCCAAAATAAAAAAAGTAATGCAAAAAATTGTTCCCGAAGCGCCACATGAAATTTTGCTTGTGTTGGATGGCTCTACAGGACAAAATGCTTTTGAACAGGCCAAACAATTTACCAAAGCCACCGATGTGAACGCTCTTGCCGTTACCAAACTCGACGGAACAGCCAAAGGCGGAGTAGTAATCGGTATCTCCGATCAATTCAGTATTCCGGTGAAATATATAGGTGTAGGTGAAAAAGTAGAGGATTTACAAGATTTTGATAAATTTGAATTTGTCGATTCATTTTTTAAAGAATCATAAAGGGTATTTCAAATTAATTCTTTAATTTTAGCCCTTTAATTTGAGACACATATAAAGAAATATGAACAAAATTGCTTTTTCACTCCTTCTGTTTTTTTCTCTATTTACAAGTAAAGCGCAAGAAGGCATCCCCATATATCACGATTATTTTACCGATAATCTTTTTTTGCTTCATCCCTCAATGGCCGGTGCTTCCTATTGTGCCAAAGCCAGAATGACTGCACGCACCCAATGGTTTGGGGTGGAAGATGCACCCGATTTTCAAACTTTAAGCTTGCATACCTATTTGGGACCGATAGCCAAAGTAGGTGTAGGAGCCATAATTTTTAATGACAAAAACGGTTATCATTCTCAAAAAGGAATGCAACTGGCTTTTGCTTATCACTTGGATTTCAGTAATGGAGGAGAAATGAATAAGCTCTCCTTTGGTATTTCCGGACTTTTTGCACAAAACCAACTCGATGAAACACATTTTGATCCCGGATTATACGATCCCGTCATCTCCGGAATTCTTATGAGTGAAAATTATTTTAATGTGGATTTCGGCTTTTCTTATCATGTTCGTCAATTTTCAATGAATTTCACTTTAAAAAATGCCTTATTGATGAATCGTACTTTGTATTCGGGTTATGAATCACAAAACTTGCGAAATTATGTAGGTTCGGTAAGTTATTATTTTGGAGGAAGAGATTTCCATCTTGAACCTTCTTTTTTGGTGCAATACAAAGAATATACAGGACAATTAATTGTTGACCACAACTTGAAAGCTTATTATGATTTAAGTCGGGTAAACCAGGCTTATTTCGGTCTCTCCTACCGGCGCGATTTCAGCAAATCCATTTATGCATATAACAATATCACTCCTGTAATCGGGATACGAATGAATCAATTCACATTCGGCTATACTTACACCTATGATTTAGGGGAAAGGGTTTTCAGCAATAGCGGATTTCATCAGATAACCATCGGATATAATTTTAATTGCCGCCGTCCTGTGAGTCGCATCAAATGTCCGCAGTTGAACTAATGATTAATCGAATTTCAATACTTTTGTCGGTGAAATCCTTCCTATAATCAATACGGGAATCAACAACATCAATAAAATAATCAATACCACCCCGATATTTAAAAATAATACATCTTTAAAATCGATATAGACGGGTGCTGTTTTGACATAATAAGTATGCGGATCGAGTTTTATAAAGCCGAGATATTTTTGCAAATAAATCAATCCCAAGCCGATGATATTTCCTATTAAAAGGCCAAAAACGATAATATAAGCCGCTTGGATTAAAAAGATACGTCGCAGGCGCCGGTTGTCACTTCCCATTACTTTCATCATAGCGATGAATTGTCTTTTTTCCATTATAAGCACCAGAATGGTCGTAATCATATTTAAACCCGCAATGAATATAATGATGACAAGAATCATTAATATATTGAAGTCAAACATTTGTAACCAATTGAATATCAGCGGATATTTATCTTTTATAGACTGTGCATTCAAATCAGCCGGAATGGCTTGATAAATTTCATTTGTTTTCTCGTCGATTTCATTGAAATCATCGAGTATCACTTCAAAGGCTCCTGTCAAGCTATCCGGCCATTTGTATAAAGCTTGGACCATTTTGAGTTGTCCCAGTAAATAAGTTTGATCGAAATCGGCAAAACCCGTATCATAAATTCCGGCAATTTTAAAAACACGCAACTGCGGTTTCTGTGAACCTTCACGCATAAAATAGGCAGGCACTTTATCATTTCTTTTTAATTGCAAACGATCGGCCAAGGTTTTGGAAATGATGATACTGTCGTTAAATATTTTTTGAGTAAAATCGGGGATTTTTCCTTCGATTAAATAGGTTTTAAAAATACTCCAATCATAATGAGGACCTACCCCTTTGTATACAATCCCTTCAAAGTCTTTTTCGGTTCTCAAAATCCCCCCGATACTTGCATAGGTTTGTACATTTTTTATGCCTTCAATACTATCAAAATGCGGATAAAAATCCTGATTTAGAGAAATGGGGTTTATAGTTAAATCCGATTGGTTATTATCATAATCGCTAATAATGACATGTCCTGAAAAAGCCGAGATTTTTTCTCTGATTTTATGTTGCAAGCCAAAACCCGTTGCCATAGAAATCAGCATGATTATCACACCGATAGCGATAGAGATAATCGCAATTTTTATTATTGGCGAAGAAATTCTATCTTTGTTTATGCCGGGTTTAATTAGGCGCTTGGCTATAAAAAAATCTATTTTCAAATTGTAAGAATTATGATTCTCAAAAATACGTATTTATTTAGCATTTTGCTATTTTTTATTTTCACTTCTTGTAAAACTCAAACCCATTCCGTCCCATCTACTAAAACGGACAAAGAAATACAGCCGGGTGCTTATCAACTACATGCCTATTTATCTTTATTGGACGACAAAAACGTGGCGATTGTAGGTAACCAAACTTCCGAGATAAACCGCGTGCATTTGGTAGATACTTTATTGTCCTTAGGAGTAAATATCACAAAGGTTTTTGCTCCGGAGCATGGTTTTCGCGGACAGGCTTCTGCCGGGGAACACGTAGCCGATTCCAAAGATAAAAAAACCGGATTGCCGATTATTTCGCTTTACGGAAAGCATAAAAAACCTACGGATGAGGATTTGGAAGATGTCGATATCCTTGTATTTGACATTCAAGATGTAGGGGCACGTTTTTATACCTATCTATCCACTTTGCATTATGTGATGGAAGCAGCTGCCGAAAACAATCTTCCGGTCATCGTTTTGGACAGACCCAATCCGAATGGCGATTATATAGACGGCCCCGTTTTGGAAAAAGATTTTTCTTCTTTTGTAGGCTTGCATCCGGTGCCGGTTGTCTATGGAATGACCATTGGTGAATATGCACGGATGATTAAAGGAGAAAAATGGCTGAAAAACGGAATTCAACCCGATTTGTTGGTAATTCCCAATAAAAATTATGCACACAATAAAAAATATATTTTACCTGTCAAACCTTCTCCCAATTTACCTAACCAACAAGCTATACGGCTCTATCCTTCCCTTTGTTTATTTGAAGGTACGGATATCAGCATAGGACGCGGAACGGATTTTCCTTTCCAAGTGTACGGTTCTCCTTCCCTCCCGCCAAGTGATTTTTCCTTTGTTCCACAACCCAATGCTGCAAGCAAATGGCCTAAACATCAAGGGAAAAAATGCTATGGAAAAGATTTAAGAAAAATCAATCCGCCCAAAGAACTGTATTTGGAATGGCTGATTGACACTTATAATAAATATCCGGTGAAAGAAAAATATTTTAATAAATTTTTCAATCGATTGGCCGGAAATTCGTCTTTACAAAAGCAAATAAAAGAAGGCTTGACTGCCGGGGAAATAAAAAAAACTTGGCAAGAGGAACTCACCAAGTTTAAAAAAATCAGAAAAAAATACCTGTTATATCCTTAGGAAAGTCCGGTAATATTTCCTTCGGCATCTATTTTCATATTTTCGCTGGCCGGTTTTGAGGGAAGACCCGGCATACGCATCATTTTCCCTAAAATGGGAATGATGAATCCGGCACCGGTATTGATTTCTACTTCACGTACCGACACATTAAAATCGGTAGGGCGGCCTATTTTTGTAGGATTGTCCGATAAAGATTTTTGCGTCTTTGCCATGACAATAGGCAAATGAGAATAGCCCAATTTCTCTATTTTTTTGATGGTGGTTAAAGCTTTTTTGGAATACTCTACATCATTAGCCCCATATATTTCCCGTGCAATCGTTCTGATTTTCTCTTGAATAGGCTGATTCCAGTCATATAGAGGTTTGAATTTATTTCCGTTTTCATCGATGATTCTCACTACTTCCGTGGCAAGGTCTTTCATTCCTTCTCCTCCTTTGGCCCATTCTTCTGCCAATACCGCTTTGACTCCCATTCCGGCTGCCAATTCTTGAATCAATTTGATTTCTTCTTCGGTATCATTGGGGAATTTATTAATGGCAATCACCGGAGTAATGCCAAATTTCTTGATATTTTCAATATGTTTGGCCGCATTGGCAAAACCTTTGCGGACAGCCTTTACATTGGGAGAATTATAATCCTTCTCTCCTCCGTGATGTCTCAAAGCTCTTACCGTTACCACGAGCACTACGGCTTCGGGATTTAGATTTCCGTAAACACTTTTTATATTTAAAAATTTCTCCGCCCCCAGATCGGCACCGAATCCCGCTTCTGTCACTACATAATTACTCAGCGAAAGTCCCATTTTTGTAGCGATAATCGAATTGGTTCCTTGGGCAATATTGGCAAAAGGTCCTCCGTGAATAATGGCGGGATTATGCTCCAAAGTTTGCACCAAATTAGGCTTAATGGCTTCTTTTAATAAAATGGTCATCGCTTCTTCGGCATGTAAATCGCTGGCATAGACGGGTTCTCCGTCCATATTGATTCCCACCAAAATATTCCCGAGTTTTTCTTTTAAATCTTTCAAATCATTGGCCAAACAAAGAATAGCCATTACTTCGGAAGCGGGTGTGATATTAAAACCGTCCTCACGGGGAACTCCGTTTACTTTTCCGCCCAATCCGATGACAATATTTCGCAATGCGCGGTCATTCATATCCATCACTCTTTTCCACAGGATTTGACGCACATCCAATTTGAGTTGATTTCCATGATGTAAATGATTATCGATCAATGCAGCCAATAAATTGTTTGCTTTTTCTACCGCAGCAAAATCTCCGGTAAAATGCAAATTGATATCTTCCATCGGAATTACTTGTGCGTATCCTCCTCCGGCAGCTCCCCCTTTCATCCCGAACACAGGACCTAAGGAAGGCTCACGCAAAACCACCGTGGCTTGTTTCCCGATTTTATTGAGCCCGTCTGTCAAACCTACACTTACCGTTGTTTTTCCTTCTCCGGCAGGAGTGGGTGTCAATGCAGTGACCAATATCAAATGATTTTTTTTGATTTTTTCCTCATCGATTAAATATAAAGGCAATTTGGCTTTATACTTCCCGTAAGGATCAATATCTTCGGATGAAATTCCCAATTTCTTAGCAATTTTTTTGATTTTATAAGGTTTCACGCTTTGCGCGATTTCTATATCCGTTTTAAAAGTCTTTTCCATAGTTTTATCAATTAAAAAATTGTAGCAAATATCTAAAAAAATTTGGTAAATTTAGACGATAAAAATGACTTTTTGAAAGTTTAAGTTTTTGCTTATGAAACTATTGATGATTTATATGGATGTTTTCAAATACAAACCCACCATAAAAACCTTGGAAGGTTATCCCGATTATACCGATGAAGTAGAAAGAAACAATGTTCTTGCCGCCTTTATCCAAATGGAAAAGGAGGATGAAGAAAACCGAAAATATGCCGAAACCAAACTCGTTAAAAATCTAAAATGGGCAGCTAAAAAGAATGCTACCAAGCATATTATTCTTCATTCGTTTGCCCATTTATCGGAAAGCAAAGCATCGCCGGAAATTACCAAGGAGTTTTTTGACAGTGTTGAAGAACGATTAAAAAATACAGGCTATGATGTGGAACAAACTCCTTTCGGCTATTTTTTGGATCTGGAAGTGAAAGCTCCCGGAAAAAGCAGCGCCCGTATTTTTAAGAGTTTTTGAGCTTCATAACCCAACTTAAAAATCTGATAATCAAACATTTGTTTTTCGGCTACAAAAAATTTTATAACTTTATCCAAAATTAAAGTTATGAAGAAATTTCGCAAAACCCTCCTCTTTCTGCTATTGGCAGGGATAATTTATCTTTTATTTTGGCCTGTTTCCATAAATCCTCAGCCTTGGTTTCCAAAACCCGCCCCCGATTTGAAAGGAAAATATGAAAAAAACGATAAATTGTCTGTTGTAGATGTGAAATTTAAAGGGCAATGTAAAGCCTGTGAGGATGTAGCGGTTGATTCTACCGGTGCCATTTACGGAGGCCGGGAAGACGGTAAAATAATGAAGTTTGACAAAAACCAAGAAAAAGGAATTGTTTTTGCCGATACAAAAGGCCGTCCATTAGGAATGGATTTTGATAAAGAAGGAAATTTAATTGTGGCCGATGCACACAAAGGGATTATATCCATCGATAAAAATGGGGAAATCAGTGTCCTGACTGATAATTATAAGGGAAAAAAATTTGGATTTCCGGATGATTTGGAAGTAGCTCCCGACGGAAACATTTATTTTACCGATGCCTCTACCAAGTTTCCTTTTAAAAATTTCAAAAACGACATCTTGGAACATGGAGCCAACGGAGTTTTTTACCGTTATGATCCTTCCACTCAAAAAACAGAAAAGTTAATCGATTCGATGTATTTTGCCAACGGCGTGGCAGTCAATCCCGAAGGAAAATTTGTATTGATCAATGAGACCTCCGCGTATAGAATAAGGAAATATTGGCTTAAAGGACCAAAAAAAGGAACAAATGAAATCCTTATTGATAATTTACCCGGGTTTAATGACGGAATATCAAGAGGAAAAAACGGAATTTATTGGGTTGCCTTGGTATCTCCCCGTGATCCTATGCTGGATAAAACAATGCCTAAACCTTTTTTACGAAAAATTATCGCCCGCTTGCCCGAGGCATTAAAACCCAAAGCAAAAAATTACGGTTTTGTGTTGGGGATTGATGAGAATGGAGAAATCCTTTATAATTTACAAGATCCCGGTGGAAAATTTGCTCAGATTTCCAGTGTGCAACAATTTGGAGACAGCTTGTATTTAGGCTCATTGGATTATGACGGAGTGGGGATATA
>JAMOVT010000050.1 GCA_027061855.1 Flavobacteriales bacterium | reverse complement strand
GGTAAAATATATCCTGTTGATTTATACCGCAACGGAAAAATTCAATACACTTTCGTCACCAAAAATAAATGGTATGTAATCGACCGTTACGGAAGGAATGTAGAAGGATTTCCCGTAAAATTTAAAAAAGACATTACTCAATCCATCAGTGTATTCGATTATGATAAAAACAGAAAATACCGGTTCGGGATTGTACAAGGGAAAAAATTTACCTTGTTTGACAAGGAAGGAAAAAAAGTGAAAGGTTTTGATTATAAACCGAAAGGAGAAATCCAATTTCCTGTTTTGCATTATCGCATTGACGGCAGGGATTATTTATTGGTACAAATCAGAGATGGAAAACTAGCAATATTGGACCGCAGAGGAAATATACGTATCCCCGTGAAAGAAAAATTTGAAAACCTCTTTGAAAATTGGAAGGTATATAATAAAAAATTCCTTACCATAAATAAGGAAAATGATGTAGTAAGTATCGACACGAAAGGCAAAATCAAAAAAGCCCGCATAAAAACACAAAAACAAGTAAAATATAATGCTATTCCCGAACTTTTTGCCGCAGTAACGGACTCACAGTTATTGATTAATAACAAAGCATATAATATCGATTTGGGAAACTATTTTATTCCTTTTATATTCAAACCCAAAAACGGTTCTCCCATTATTTTTATTTCCCGGGAAGACAACAACAAAATTTATGCCTTTGACTCCAAAGGAGAAATATTAACCGGTTTTCCCATTATTGGTCAACAGGTTTTAGACATCAAAGCCTTGGGCAAAAGAAACTATCTTTTGAGTTATGATTCGGATAGGAATTTAATGATCTACCGGTTTAAATAAGGAGTATCCCGGTGTTTTTTATAAGCTAGAATAGCCATATTCAATTCATAACCTAATAATAAAATAATCGAATTGAAATAAATCATCAAAAGCAAGATTAAAAAAGCACCGATTGAGCCATATAATTGGTTATATCGATTAAAATGATCGATATAAAATTGAAATCCTTTAAAACTTATAACTACTAAAATTGTAGTCATTATGCTTCCCGGTGAGATAAAACGAAGTTGCTTTCCTTCTTTGGTACCATAATAATATATAATGGAGACTGAAATAAGAAGCATCGCCACATAAAATATTTTTTTACCCCACTCCACCCAGAAATTATAATCATCGATAATACCTTGCTCTTTGAGTTGATAAACTACTATAATTTCAAAATAAATCAATGCAATAATGGTAAAAAATAAAATTATTACAAGACTGATCGAAAGCCCCAAAGCAACCAGGTATTGTTTGAAAAAATTACGTTTATCAATAATTTTATTCACCGATTCCTCAAAACTCGTGAGAATGGTATTGACACCGTTTGCCATAAACAGGAATGAAAGGAAAATACTAAATGACATCAATCCTTTTTTTGGGCGTGTAGCAATATCATAAATAATCCCATCCATAATTTCTCGTGTTCTGGGAGGCAATACATCATGAAAAAAAGCAATAAAATCCTCCTGAAAACCGTGAATAGGAACCAACGGAATGATAGATAAAGTAAATAACAAAAACGGAAAAAGAGCCATGAAAAAACTATAGGCTATTGCTCCGGCTCGAAGTGTAATAAAACCTCTAAAAATCCCTTCCCAATAGAGTTTTATCAAATCATAAAGATTCATTCCTGAAAATCCGGGAACGGATATACTAACAAGAATTTTTTTTATTTTATATTTGAGTTTTCTGATCACTTTAAACGGCTTTTAGACTGAAATCCATATTGGCAACAGAATGTGTCAAGGCTCCCGAAGAAATATAATCGACCCCACATTCCGCATATTTCAACAATGTCTTTTCAGTGATTCCTCCCGAAGCTTCGGTTTCATACTTTCCACCAATCATCTCAACGGCTTTACGCAAATCTTCATAATTGAAATTATCCAACATAATCCGGTCGACACCACCTGTTTCAAGTACTTCTTGCACTTCGTCCAAATTGCGGGTTTCAATTTCAATTTTTAGATCCAGATTATTTTTTTTCAAATAATCCCGTGTTTTTATAATAGCTTGTCGTATGCCTCCGGCAAAATCTATATGGTTGTCTTTAAGCATGATCATATCATATAGTCCAAATCGATGATTGGTTCCGCCTCCTATTTTTACGGCCCATTTTTCCAAAGCCCTGATTCCGGGTGTGGTTTTCCTCGTGTCAAGGATTTTTGTATTGGTATCTTGTAAGATTTTCACATACCGGTTTGTTTTGGTAGCAATCGCACTCATTCTTTGTATGGCATTGAGTACGATGCGTTCCGCCATTAAAATGGAACGTGATTTCCCTTCGACTGTAAAAGCAATATCACCGTATCTTACATAATTTCCATCCGGAATAAAAATATCCAATTTTAATTGGGGATCAATACGATGAAAAACCATTCCTGCAAATTCAACCCCTGCCAATATTCCATCATCTTTTACCAATAGCTGCGCTTTTCCTAATGCATTTTCCGGAATACAAGCCAATGAACTGTGATCTCCTTCCCCAATATCTTCACGTATGGCATTATCTATAATTAATTCCAGCTCTTCCTTAAATTTTTGTTTATTCATCATCTTCTAAAATATTTACAAAGATGATACAAGTTTGATAAAGTTCCAAATATAAAGGCTCTTTTTCAAATCATGTAACAATTTTTAAAGTACAACGTTTATAAAAGTAAACAGACTATTTTTTAAATGAGTTTTCTTCGAGTTTTTTAGCTATTATTTTCCCACCCTTATCGGTTGTTGATAAAGGATGCGGCTCTATATTAATTGTCACAATACTTACATTATTTGGTTGGATACCCGGAATTCTGGCCGCTTTAATAATTACCAATAAAAGCGATTGCAATAATTAATTGATAATTAAATACTTAGTATTTTGTTAAGTAATTGAATACTTAATAAAAAATTAACGACCGTTAATCAAATAAACTCCGACGTTTATGAAATCTCACAATATTTTTCAATATATGGTTATATATTTGAAATAATCAAAAATGTGTGTGTAATTAAATTTATTTCTTATGAAAAGTGTATTATTTTCTTTTTCACTTTTTCTTATCTTTTCATTTGTAAAACCTAAGGAAATTGTTTACGGCCAATCTGCTGATTTGATGGAACAAATTAACTCGTTTAATGACAAGCAAATTACGCAAGTTATCCATGATATGCAAGAGGTAATTCAAACGAAAGAACCTAAAATTATTTTGGCTGATGAATTATGTCATCATTTAAAGGAGCTCAAAAAAGAATGTACTATAGGCTATGTAAATTGTTCCCGTTTAATCAATAAGCTCAATTATTATAACAAGTTGGAATATATTGATGATGTTAACGAAATAAGCATCCTTTTCAAAAAATTACATAAGCACTTTGACGAAATGCAATACTTCGCTCAAAAAATGGCCGAAAATCCCGATAGATATAAAAACAGAACCCTGGCCTTTTTCAACAAAAAATTAGAACTGGTAAACGGAGTGGAAAGCCAACTCAAAGCAAAAACAAAAAAACTTTCCGAAATCAATAATTGGGAAGTAAAATACGCACAAGCTAATATCAGCGGCAATTAATAAATTAATTAAGCATAAAAAAGCAGAACCGGCCGGTTCTGCTTTTTTTATATGGTAAACCAAAATTATTTACCCAAAGTAGCTACCATTACCGCTTTTATGGTATGCAAACGGTTTTCGGCCTCATCAAAGACAATGGATTTTTCACTTTCAAAAACTTCTTCGGTTACTTCCATGGCAGAAATACCGAATTTTTGATAAATCTCCTCGCCTACCTTTGTATCACGGTTATGAAAAGCAGGGAGACAATGCATGAATTTGGTATCAGGATTTCCGGTTTTTTTCATTAATTCACTGTTCACCTGATAAGGCAATAGTTTACCGATTCTATCTTTCCATACCTCATCCGGTTCTCCCATGGATACCCAAACATCGGTATAAATAAAATCCGCACCTTTCACTCCTTCCTCAACATCTGAGGTAATAGTAATTTTAGCTCCTGTTTCTTTGGCAATTTCTTTGGCTTTCTCTACCAATTCTTCATCCGGTTGTAAATCTTCCGGTGCCACCAAACGCACATCCATTCCCATTTTAGCTCCACCTATCATTAAAGAATTTCCTAAATTATTACGGGCATCTCCAAGATAAGCAAAGGATATTTTATGTAACGGCTTATCTGAATGTTCTTGCATGGTGAGAAAATCTGCCAAAATTTGAGTAGGATGATATTCATTTGTCAAGCCGTTCCATACGGGAACGCCGGCGTATTTTCCTAATTCTTCAACAATCTCTTGACCAAAACCACGGTATTCTATTCCGTCATACATACGTCCCAATACTCTTGCCGTATCTTTCATGGTTTCTTTACTTCCGATATGTGATCCGCTGGGGCCTAAATAGGTTACATTGGCTCCTTGATCATGAGCTGCCACTTCAAAAGCACAACGGGTGCGTGTAGAGGCCTTTTCAAAAATAAGGGCTATGTTTTTCCCTTTTAATAATTGTTGCTCTGTCCCTGCATATTTTGCCTTTTTAAGATCGGCGGAAAGGTCGATTAAAAACTTGATTTCTTTCGGAGTGAAATCCAGTAATTTTAAAAAATTTCTATTTCGAAGATTATAAGCCATAGTGTTCTTTTTTATATTTTTCGTTCCAAAAATACATCAAAAAGTTTATATCACCTATGAGTTGTTTTATTTTTTTTGAACTATAAAAGCACTATTTTTTCTTAAAAATTATATAAAAAACCGATTGAAATAAAATAGTATAAATAAGCTTTGATATATTTGTTTTTCAATGAAAGAAAGCCTTTGATTTATGAAAAAAAGAATAGCCCTTATTTTCCTCATTGCCGGCCTATATGCAGTATTGCGATACCATATTTTCGGACCGGTTTTGGCAAAAGATTTTTTCTTATATACTTTTAATAAAATAGTAATCTTTTCAGCTGTATTACTAATGGTACAAAGTGTATTTATTTCGGATAAACCCGAAAAAGAAATTTTAAGAAAATGGGTATTTATTTTGGTTTCTTTACATATATTGATTAGTTTGATAATCCTGCGTCCTTATTATTTCGAGTCGTTTTTTACAAAAAACCTAGGCTTTTCTCTTATTGGAAATTTAACCCTTGCCGGAGGTGCGCTGGCCGGTGTTTTGATGCTCTTTAAGGAGAAAATAATACTTCTCCGGAAAAAATTTATGCTTCTATTGATAATATTTCTTGGATTGCATTTAATTTCAATGGGATGGAAAGGCTGGATTACCCCTTCCTCTTGGCATGGAATGATGCCGCCCATTACTCTTTTGAGTTTTATTGCTTTACTCATTTGGTTTTTAAAAAAAAGCAAAGAATCGGATTAATCCACCTAAAAGAAAATTCTTCATAAACTTTACAGACATAAACGTATAATTTTATATAGGAAATATTAATATAAAAAGCCGGAAAGTCCATGGACTTTCCGGCTTTTTATATAGTATAAACAAATTTAACTATTCTTGAATAACCCATTCTCCGGATTTTATCATAGGAAGAGCTTTTTTGTATTTAATTTGTTTGGTTTGTCCATTATTAACATTCAATACCGTAACAATCTCATTCCTTCCATAGGTTTTTCCCTTACGAATCGGAGAAGTGATTTCTTGACGTTGCCCTCCGGCCATTGCCTGTTGATTATTAGCAGCCATTTCTTCCAAAGAAGGGATATTATCCGTACGGCTTTCGGTATATTTCGGCTTTCTTTTTGGAGTCGTTTTGGCTTCTTGTACTTGATTGGGATCTTGGGTCGGCAAATCGCCTTTGAACAAGAAGGAAAGTACATCTTTATTGATTTTATCCAACATATCACGGAAAAGATTAAAAGCTTCGAACTTATAAACCAAAATCGGATCTTTCTGTTCGTAAGAAGCCATCTGAACCGAGGTTTTCAATTGATCCATTTTATGCAAATGGTCTTTCCATGCCTCATCAATAATAGCCAAAGTGATATTTTTTTCGAAATCATTTACCAAACTTTTACCGTTTGATTCGTAGGCTTCTTTCAAGTTGGTAGTAACCTTTAATTCTTTTGCTCCATCGGTAAACGGAACAACGATACGTTGGTAACGATCTCCTTCATTTTCATATACTTGTTTGATTACAGGGAAAGCAATTTTTGCCGTTCGCTCCATTTTTTCCTTATAATGTTTGGTAGCGGCTTCATATATTTTATCTACCAATTCATTGGGACTCAATCTCAAAAATTCTTCTTTATCCACCGGTGAACTGATGGCAAAAGTGGTAATTAACTCCTGTTGGAAAGTTTCAAAATCTTTGGCAGGCTTGGTTTGCTCGACAATGGCTTCAATGGCTTCATAAATCATATTGATCAAATCCACTTTCAAACGTTCTCCTTCCAGCGCATGTCTTCTTCGTTTGTAAACCAATTCACGTTGCGCATTCATTACATCATCATATTCCAATAGCCTTTTTCTGATTCCGAAGTTGTTTTCTTCGACCTTTTTCTGTGCTCTTTCTATGGATTTGGAAATCAAGGAATGTTGAATCACATCTCCCTCTTTCATTCCCATTCTGTCCATTATTTTGGCCATTTTTTCAGATCCGAACAAACGCATTAAATTATCTTCCAGTGAAACATAAAATTGGGAAGAACCCGGGTCTCCTTGTCGACCGGCACGTCCTCTCAACTGTCTGTCCACCCTACGGGAATCATGACGTTCCGTTCCGATAATGGCCAATCCACCTGCTTGTTTTACTTCATCCGTCAATTTGATATCCGTTCCACGACCCGCCATATTGGTAGCAATTGTAACCACTCCGGGTTTTCCGGCTTCCGCTACAATTTCGGCTTCGCGTTTATGTTGTTTGGCATTTAATACATTATGAGGAATTTTGACATAATGCAACATCTTGCTGAGCAATTCGGAAGTTTCTACCGAAGTTGTTCCTACCAATACAGGTCTGCCTTGTTTGACGAGTTCCTGGATTTCTTTAATGATAGCATTATATTTTTCCCGTTTGGTTTTATAGATCAAATCTTCTTTATCGATACGGGCAAGTGGTTTGTTAGTGGGGATTTCCACTACATCCAATTTATAGATATCCCAAAATTCTCCGGCTTCGGTAATTGCTGTACCTGTCATACCGGCCAATTTGCGATACATACGGAAAAAGTTTTGTAAAGTAATGGTTGCATAGGTTTGTGTGGCATCTTCAATCTTCACGTTTTCTTTGGCTTCAATAGCTTGATGAAGACCGTCGGAATAACGCCTTCCTTCCATAATCCGTCCGGTCTGCTCATCTACGATTTTTACCTGACCGTCCATTACTACATACTCAATATCTTTCTCAAATAAAGTATAAGCTTTTAAAAGTTGATTAATGGTATGCAAACGCTCACTCTTTGCCGCATATTCTCTAAACAACAAATCTTTTTTCTTGTTCTTTTCAAATTCATCATCTTCCGATTTGTCTATTTTACCTATTTCTTCACTAATATTTGGAAGAATAAAGAAATCAGGCGAAGTAAATTGCGATAAAAATTCGATTCCCTTATCGGTCAATTCAATAGAGTTGTTTTTCTCATCGATTACAAATAATAAATCTTTATCGATTTCGGGCATTAATGCATTGTTATTTTCCATGTATTTTGCTTCTGTTTTTTGAAGCAATTGTTTCACTCCTTCTTCACTTAGAAATTTAATCAATGCATGATTTTTAGGCAATCCCCGGAAAACACGGAATAAATGCACACCTCCTTCTTTGGTGTTTCCTTCTTTAATTAATTTTTTGGCCAAAGCCAATTCTTTTACCAATCGTGATTTCTGTTCGTTATAAATCTTTTCGATATAAGGTTTCAACTCATTAAATTCATGTCTATCTCCATGATCTACGGGACCGGAAATAATCAAAGGAGTTCTCGCGTCATCTATTAAAACCGAATCGACCTCATCGACAATCGCATAGTTATGTTCACGTTGAACCAAGTCTGATGTGGCATGAGCCATATTATCCCGTAAATAATCAAATCCGAATTCATTATTGGTTCCATAAGTGATATCCGCTTCATAGGCTTTTCTTCTTTCTTCGGTATTAGGTTGATGGCGATCGATACAATCCACTCTCAATCCGAGGAATTCAAAAATAGGCCCCATCCATTTGGCATCCCTTTTTGCCAAATAATCATTCACGGTAACCAAGTGGGCGCCACGGCCGGGAAGGGCATTCAAATAAAGCGGTAAGGTAGCCACCAAGGTTTTTCCTTCTCCGGTCATCATCTCGGCAATTTTTCCTTGATGCAATACAATTCCCCCTAATATCTGTACATCATAATGAACCATATCCCAGGTTACTTCCTTTCCTTCGGCATCCCATTTGTTTTTCCAAATGGTTTTTTCACCATCTACTTGAATATAATCTCTACCGGCCGAAAGTTCTCTATCCATAGGAGTAGTCGTGACTTCTAATGTTTCATTGTCTTTAAAACGTCTGGCCGTTTCTCTAACCACCGCAAAAGCTTCGGGGAGAATATCATTTAGAACCTTTTCTTCAATTTTATAAATATCATCTTCAAGTGCATCTACTTGATTATAGATTTCTTCTCTCTTTTCCAAATCTTTTTCCTCTGCCGCTTGCTGTCTTAATTCATCTTGCTTATCACGGAGTTCTTTTGTCGCTTCTTTGATTTGCGCTCGAAATTCATTGGTTTTATTACGCAATTCATCCAAAGACAATTTTTTCATCGGCTCTTGAAAACTGTTTACCTTTTCCAAGAGAGGTTTCATTTTTTTTATGTCTTTGGTCTTTTTATCTGTAAGAAAAGTTTTTAATATAGTGTTTACTAACTTCATTTTCAGCAATTTAATTATAGTGTTATTTGTGCATGCATAAACCCATTGACCATTTTTTTCTTCTTAAAAATCCTTCTTTCAAAAATGATTCAATACTAAGGGTTTGAAACTCCAAAGATACATTTTTTTATGGAAAAAATCCATATCTTCTTTGGACTAAATCCTTTATAAAAAGTTAAAAATTATTTGTTTTGCTTAATAGCTTTGTCAAAAGGAATGCGATTATGAATACTTCTCGCCAAAGTAATTTCGTCCGTATATTCCAACTCCTCACCCACAGCAATTCCTCTGGCAATAGTGGAAATTGCAGGCGGTTGTACTAACTGTTGCATTTTTTTATACAAATAAAAATTAGTAGTATCTCCATCGATTGTTGCACTCAATGCCAAAATAATTTCCCTGATATTCTTTTCCTCGATACGGTTGAGTAATGAAGAAATAGTCAAATCCGAAGGACTTACTCCCTCTATGGGGGATATCACTCCTCCCAATACATGATAAACCCCTTTATATTCTCCGGTATTTTCTATCGCCATTACATCACGCACATCTTCTACCACACAAACCAAGGAATGATCTCGGGCAGGGTCATTACAGATATCACAAACTTCTTTATCGGAAATGGTATGACAAATCTTGCATTTTTTGATTTCCTTACGGAATTTCAACAGGGCTCCGGCCAGAGTTTCACTTTGTTCCTCAGGTTGATTCAAAAGATAGAGAGCTAATCGCAAAGCTGTTCTTTTTCCTATTCCGGGTAATTGTGCAATTTGATCGATAACTTCTTCCAGTAATTTTGACGGATATTCCATAAATACAAAGTTACGGGTTTTATTCTAAAAATACATTTTTGGCTTAAAAAAACCGCAGCTTGCAACTGCGGTTTTAGCGTGTGTAATTAAAATGCAGTTTTAATCTACATTATCGTTTAAAAAAGAATTGCTGTCACGTATAATGAAATTTCCTTCGCGGTCCAAATGAATCCGCTGGGAAGTTTCAGTAGATTTGGGACGTGTATCTATTTCAATTCCTTTTTTTTTATAAGCGGGTGTATTGTCATAGGAAGGAGAAATTTTATCGGCATATTTCAATAGATTATTTTTCCTTTTATGACTTAATTTCAATGCAATTTCAAAAGGTAATTCCGTTATATCTTCTATTTCTTCATATCTCTCCAAGGGATCCGGTTCTGTTTGGATATCATTGGCAATTTGAGATTCGGCTTCTTTTATCTGCACTCTTTTTTCTTGAAAGATTTCTTCTTGCGTTTTCTTCGGTTCCGTTTCTTTTTCCTTACGTAAATCACTTAATTTATAAACCTTTTTCGGAGATGCAGGCTCATCATTGTTAACGGCCAGATTCTCATCCAAAAACAATTCTTCCTCTTTCTTTTCTTCGAAAGGTTCTTCCAATGGCATTTCTGCATCGGGTTTATTGGATTGAACAAAAATTTCTTCTGTAATAGTATGAGTTACGTCGGTTTGTGGAATTTCTTCTAAGACATCTTTATTATCCTCGGGGCTCTCCAAATCAAAGTCCAAAACCAATTGTTTATGCCCTTGTTCATCAATTTCATAGCGGAAACCATTTTCTTCAATAATTTTTGGGCCGTCAGAAAGTGTATTATTCATAGTAAGATCCGCCTCCTTTGTAATATAATGCACTTTGCGATCGGGTTTTGTGTTTGCAATGATGTCCTGCTGGTCTTTGGGAAAGCCGGTAGCAATAATCGTAACGCCAATTTCATCATTTAAACGTTCATCTTTCCCAATTCCCAAGATGATATCCGCTGTATTTCCCGCTTCATTTTGTACATAATAATTAATTTCACTCATTTCATCCAGAGTGACATCATCGGTTCCTGAAACAATCAATAACAAAACATTTTTGGCTCCTTTTATTTTATTATCGTTTAATAAAGGAGAGTCCAGCGCACTTTCAATGACATTTTTCGCACGATCTTCTCCGCTGGCGGTTGCCGAACCCATAATAGCGGTACCACTTCGCTCTAAAACGGTTCGCACATCCCGAAAATCAACATTCACTTTATAATTATGGGTAATCACTTCGGCTATACTGGAAGCTGCTTTTGCCAAAATCTCATCGGATTTCTCAAAGGCTTCATGGTATTTTAAATTTCCGAATACTTCTCTTAATTTGTTATTATTAATTATTATAAGCGAATCGACATGCTCACGTAATTCTTCAATTCCTTCTTCGGCATATTGCAAACGTTTTTTTCCTTCAAACTCAAACGGACTGGTCACAATCCCCACACTTAATATTCCCATTTCCCGGGCAAGACGTGCAATTACAGGGGCAGCTCCGGTTCCGGTTCCTCCTCCCATACCGGCAGTAATGAATATCATTTTTGTATCCTCCTCCAATACTCTCCGTATGGAATCCAGGTCTTCCTCGGCTGCTTTGCGTCCGATTTCCGGCACGGCACCCGCTCCAAGACCTTCGGTCAAATCACGTCCGATTTGAACTTTTATGGGAATAGGGCTTTTGGCCAAATCTTGCGCATCGGTATTTACCACTACAAAATCAACGTCTTTTATCCCTTTTTTGTACATATAATTGACGGCATTTCCACCTCCTCCACCTACTCCGATTACTTTAATCACATTGGAACGGTGTTTTTTGATATCAAAATCAAGATCTATATTAAAATTTATATTATCCATAGAATTGGTTTTAGGGAATAATTATTCAAAATTTCTTAAAAATTCCATGATTGCATCATACCAGGAATTCTTTTTACGTTTTTTCTGTACAGGCGGTTCCTCAACTTCAGTAAGGGTTTCTTTTACTTCTTCAACTTTGGAATGAGCTGTTTGAGGTTCCCCGTAATTGGACGATACAGGTATTTGTTGTTCATCCATATATTCGGCTTCTTCATAATTGATTTTATTTTGAAGACCTTCCATTAATAATCCTATGGCCGTAGCAAAAATAGGACTTTGTAATTCTTCTTCTGTTCCTCCGGCCAAATGTTGATTAGGATAGCCTACGCGTGTATGCATTCCCGTAAGTAAATTCACCAATTGGGTAATATGCTTCAAGTTGGCGCCTCCTCCGGTTAATACAATCCCGCCCAATAATATGTTTTCATTACTGATATCTGTATATTGCCGAATCTCCCGGTCGACTATATTAATGATTTCTTCTACTCTTGCTTTGATGATTCTGGAAATTGTTTTAAG
Source organism: Flavobacteriales bacterium (assembly GCA_027061855.1). Taxonomy (GTDB): domain Bacteria; phylum Bacteroidota; class Bacteroidia; order Flavobacteriales; family Flavobacteriaceae; genus JALSPZ01. The sequence continues at coordinate 9,684 of JAMOVT010000050.1, read as the reverse complement.
TGAAACTTCTACGGGTTTTCTTCCGGGCAGACCTTCAATGGAAACAATTTCATTATCACTATTTGCTCCGGGATAAGCCGATCCGAATTCCGTTTTAATCAATTCCGCATCACGTTGCAATACACGTATTCCGGTAGCCAAATCATTGGTAATTACATTACCTCCGGCAGGAATAATAGCTGTATGACGTATAATATTATTCTTAAAAATGGCTAAATCGGTTGTTCCACCTCCCATATCGATCAAAGCAATACCGCCTTCTTTTTCATCATCCAATAGAACCGAATTTGAGGAAGCCAAAGGTTCCAAGGTGATATCTTCCACTTCCAAATCGGCCATTTTTACACAACGTATCAAATTTTGAATAGCCACCACTTTTCCTACCACTACATGGAAATTCGCTTCCAACCTTGTTCCCGCCATACCAATCGGGAGGGTTTTTATATTTCCCAACTCATCTACCTTAAATTCTTGTGGTAATGCATGGATAATATTTTCTCCGTTTTCCACATGAATTTTTTTCACTTGACGTATCAACTGATCGATATCTTTTTGGGTAATAATCTCTTCGGGATTTTCACGCGTCAGATATTCACGGGTTTGAATACTGCGAATATGCTGACCGGCAATTCCTACAACTACTTTTTTGATTTTAATTTTGGAATTGTATTCCGCTTTTTTAATCGCTTCTCTAATCGCTCTCTCGGTATCTTTCAGATTGACCACTTCTCCGGTCATTACTCCTTTATTTACCGCTTTCCCATAACCCAATACTTCTACTTTTCCATATTGATTTTTTCTTCCGACGATGGCTACCACCTTTGTCGTTCCAATATCCAAACCTACTACTTCCGTTCGTAAGTCTTGCGGACGTAATCGCGCCTCATTGGATAATTCTGAATGTTGTTGATTGTTTGATGTCATACTGCAAGATTTTTAATTACACACTACTTGATTGTGATACGTTAAATTTAATTGATGATATTTTTTATGAAGTTTTTTTTTGGTTAAATACGCATATATCGCTTTGAGTTTTTCCAATTTTTCTTCGGAATTATTTAGATCACCAAACAATATATTTCCGCTTAAAGCTTGGGTTCTCAAAGAATACCTTCCATTATTTAAATGAATTTCAGTGACAATTTCCTTCAAAACAGGGTCGGCATTTATTTTTTGAATCAATTCATAAACTTCTTTTTGTTGCTTAGCAGATAAATTACCGAAGACCAATATTACATTTTCCGTATAATGCTTGGACAAAGGTTTTTTGTTTCCGTCTTTATCTATATAATAAGAATTGCGTCCGATTATACGTGCCACAGGCTGATATTGCTCAATATAGGCATATAATCGATTATTCAAATCCATATAGACTTCGGCATTGGCAATATAGGGATTGGTAATGAGTTTTTTCTCGATTTCTTCTACTTTAATTTTGCTTAAAGAACTATCTTTCAATTTCAGCAAAGCCAAAACCTCTTCATCTTCTATAAAACGTTTATCAAAAGGATGCAACACTACTTTCTTTTGAGTGAGCACGTCCTCTTTTAAATCCGTTGAAAAATAACTGCCCAGACCAAATGTCAGTATCAACAAAGAGAAAAATAATATGTTAACCAAAAGTTTTTTCATTAATTCTCTAAATTTCGGATTTCCTTTAAAATATCATCTACGATCTCTTTGGTCGCATTGGGTTTTGCCATTTTTTTCAAATTGGAACTCAAAGATTGCGAAGCTTTATCCTCTGTAAGAATATGTTTTAATGAGGAAAGAAAATTATTTTCCAAATCCTTTTCTTTGATTAAAACAGCTGCTTTTTTTTGCGCCAAAGCCTGTGCATTTTTCGTTTGATGATCCTCTGCCACATAGGGTGAAGGTATTAAAACCACCGGTTTTCCCACGATTGCCAGTTCCGATAATGTCCCTGCGCCGGCACGAGAAATAATCATATCGGCAACAGCATAGGCAGAGGCCATATCTTGAATAAAAGGCATTACTTTTATATTCTCATCCTTATATTTTTTAAAATTTTCATAATGATTTTTTCCCGTTTGCCATATCAACTGCCAATTATTATCTTTTATCTCCTTTAAATGTTTTTCCACTATTCGATTCACCGGCATCGCACCCAAACTTCCTCCGATTACCAAAATGGTTTTTTGTTCCGGATCAAGTCCGAATTTTCTTGCAGCTTCCTTTTTATCCGTATATTCATTTTCGAGATTTTTACGAACCGGGTTCCCGGTAACCACAACTTTATTTTTATCAAAAAACCGGTTCACTTCATCATAGGCAGCATAAATTTTGCGTGCTCCCTTTGCCAATAATTTATTGGTAATACCCGGATAGGAATTTTGCTCCTGAATAAAAGTCGGAATACCTTTTTTCTGTGCTACATACATAATGGGACCGCTGGCAAATCCTCCGGTTCCTATTACCGCGTCGGGTTTAAAATCAGCTATAATTTTTCGCGCTTTCCATAAGCTGGAAGCCAATTTAAAGGGGAAATTGATATTTTTCCATTTCTTCGTACGGTTTAATCCCGAAATCCATAAGGCTTCAATAGGATAACCTGCGGCGGGAATTTTTTCCATTTCCATTTTTCCTTTGGCACCTACAAATAGAATTTCAGCCCCGGGCAAGCGATTTTTTATTTCTTCGGCAATGGATAAAGCCGGAAAAATATGTCCGCCGGTTCCTCCTCCGCTAATGATAAATTTATATGTTTTATTTTGTTTTTTCATTATTCACTGATAAAATCGTCCAAATCCTTTCTTTGTTTTTCAATGCGTATACGATCGGCTGCCAAAATAATTCCAAATGCCGCCGTGGTAATTAAAATAGCTGTTCCTCCCGAACTTAATAAAGGCAAAGGTTGCCCTGTAACAGGTAAAAGCCCGACGGCTACTCCCATATTAATCAAGGCTTGAAAAACCAACGGTAAACCTACTGCCAAAACCAATATTTTATAATATTTATCCTCTTGATTTTTTGAAATTATAAATATACGCAAAGCAATAAATAAATAAATGGCCAAAATAATCAAACCGCCTATTAATCCGTATTCCTCAATAATTATCGCATATATAAAATCTGAAACCGACTGGGGTAAAAAATATTTTTCTGTACTCTTTCCCGGATTTAAGCGCACCAAACCGCCTTTGGCAATGGCTATTTTGGCATGCACTTCCTGATAATTTTTATCATTAATTATAATTTTATCGGAAGAGGAATCATCTTTCGCAAAATAACGTTCTATACGTGCTTCCCAGGTATCCAAACGATTGGATATAGCATTGGGAAAAGCTTTAAACAACAAAATCATAAATACCAAGCCCGCAAATGATAATCCGATAATTTTCATCAGATCTTTAAAAGGGTAACCGCCTATAAAAAGCACAATTAAGGTAGTGACAAAAATCAATAATGCCGTAGATAAGTTGGCAGGCAAAATCAAACCTACTATTATAAAAACATATACCCAATATTTTTTTAGAGCTTCCATAAAAGGCATCTCCGCACCGTTTTTCCTTCCTAAAAATCGAGCTGTAAACATCATCAGCACCAAAAAAGCCAAGGTGGAAGGCTGGAAACTTCCCACTACGGGAATGAAAATCCACCGGCTGGCATTCGCTCCACCCATCGTAAATCCTCTTGATAAAGTATATACCAGCAGAATAATTACAAAATAGATACCCAAATGAGAGAGTACCAAAAATGCTCTTTCTTTGAGCAAATGCACAATATACATAACGACAAAGCCCAACCCCAGCAAAATCAGATGCTTGACTATAAATTGCCAAGAAGAAATTTTTCCGTATGTATTTACCAAATTGCTACTGGCACTATAAACCACCATAATCGAAAACAACATCAGAAGGCTGACGAAGACCCATAGAGGTTTATCTCCTTTTATATTTTTGAGTATTGTTTTCATGGTTAATTTATTCTGTTTAATTAATGAATTTTAAATTACAGTACGTTTTTCACAGCTTTTTTGAATAATTCTCCTCTTTCTTCTACGGATAAAAAAAGTTCGTCCGGTTCGCAAGCAGGTGACAATAGTACTCTTGTCCCTTTAAAGCTGATTTTTTTAGCAATTTTTACGGCTTCCTCCATATCTTTCGCTTGATAAATCTCATCTATATCATCGATGAAGGTTTCAAACAACTTTGTATTATCTTCTCCAATCATAATCAATGCACTGACTTTTAGTCGCACCAACGGAAGCAACTCCTCATAATCTGTTTGTGCATCTTTTCCTCCTGCTATCCAAACCACGGGTTTCTTTACTGTTTTCAGTGCAAAATAGGTCGCATTTACAGAAGTGGATTTGGAATCGTTTATAAAAATTACTTTGTTCACTTCTCCTACATTTTCCATACGGTGTTCCGTGGATGTAAAATCCTGAAAAGATCTGCGCAAATTTTTCTTGCGGATTCTCAGCAATTGATCCGTCATTGAAGAAGCAAGATTTTTATGATAATTTGTATTCATTGTTTATATTTTGTGTATGTTATCTGATTTTTAAACTTATAATACTCAAAACGGCTAGTATGATTCCTATAATCCAAAAGCGGATTACTATTTTATTTTCATGCCATCCTTTTTTTTGGAAATGATGATGATAAGGAGCCATAAGAAAGACTCTTCTTCCGGTTCCATATTTTTTCCGGGTATATTTAAACCATGATTTCTGGATGATAACCGAAGCGTTTTCCACAACAAAAATTCCGGCTAACAGAGGCAATAACCACTCTTTTCTAATAAATATGGCTACTACGGCAATCAATGCACCGATGGTTAAACTTCCTGTATCTCCCATAAATACTTGGGCAGGATAGGCATTATACCAAAGAAAACCCACCAACGCACCGCCAAAGGCACTGATAAAAACAAAGACTTCACCGATTTTAGGGATATACATAATATTAAGATAATCGGAAATCAATATATTTCCGGAGATCCAAGCCAAAATCCCCAATGCAATAACAATAATCGCCGATGTTCCCGCTGCCAAACCATCTATTCCGTCTGTTAGATTTGCCGCATTGGAAATAGCGGTAATGATAAAAATTACAAATAGGATAAAGAAAAGCCAAGTTAAGCTTGTAGAATTCGGGAAGAAATGGCCGTAATCTATTTCGTTGTTTTTCATAAAAGGCATGGTTGTCTTTAAAGATTTTTCGGCCGGATTAAAGCGTTCGCCTAATTTCATTTCTTGTGCTTGGGGTGAATGATCCTCTGTTTTGATTGTGATATCGGGGCTCATCAACATTACTAAGGCGACAACCAATCCCAATGCCACCTGTCCGATAATTTTAAAGATTCCTTTTAGTCCTTCCTTGTTTTTTAAAAAGACTTTGATATAATCATCCATAAATCCGATGAATCCCATCCATAACAAAGTAATCAACAATAATTGAATATATACATTGGTTAAATCTGCAAAAAGCAATACCGGGATTAAAGTGGCCAAAATAATTATGATGCCTCCCATGGTAGGAGTACCCTCTTTTTCTTTTTGACCTTCGAGATTTAAATCCCTTACGGTTTCTCCGATTTGCATGCTTTTTAAGCGATTGATAATTCGTTTTCCCGCCCAAATGGAAAATAACATTGAGGTAATAAAAGCCATTCCCGCACGAAAGGACAAATAATTAAAAAGTCCTGCTCCGGGTATATCGTTTAACCAATTTTCGAATATATAATATAACATAAGCTTGTTTTACTGTTCTTTGTTAAATGCTTTTTGCACTTCCTCTCTATCATCAAAATGATGTTTTACTCCTTTAATGATTTGATAATCTTCATGCCCTTTTCCGGCAATTAAAATAATATCTCCCGGATTGGCCAATTGAACTCCGGCTTGAATAGCTTGCCTTCTATCCGTAATTTTTAAAGTTTTTTTGTAATATTCTCCCGGCACTCCGGCTTCCATATCTTCTATTATTTGCTCGGAATCCTCATCACGGGGATTATCCGAAGTAAAAATTACCTGATCACTGTGTTTGGCGGCTACTTGCGCCATTTCCGGACGCTTCGTTTTATCACGGTTTCCTCCCGCTCCCACTATTGTAATCAATCTTTCGGTATTTTTAGGCCGAATGGAATTGATTGTTTTCAATACATTTTCCAAAGCATCGGGCGTATGGGCATAATCCACAATAGCAATTTTTCCGGAAGTGGAAAGCTGAATATCAAAACGGCCGTCAACACTGTTTAATTTACTAATGGCTTGTAATACATCAAATTGATCCATGCCATATAATACCGCAGTCGCATAAATAGCCAAAATATTATAAGCATTAAATTCCCCGATTAATTGCACCCAAACTTCTTTTTGGTCAATTAAAAGAAGCATGCCTGTGAAATTTTGTTCGAGAATACGGGCTTTAAAATCCGCCGGATTTTTCAAAGCATAGGTATACTTTTTCGCTGCTGTATTTTGCAACATAAAATTTCCGTTTTTGTCATCTGCATTGACCAAGGCAAAAGCTTCGGGTTTCAATGCATCAAAAAAGGATTTTTTAATATCCCGGTAATTGATAAAAGTTTTGTGATAATCCAGATGGTCATGAGTCAGGTTTGTAAAGACAGCCCCGTCAAAATCCAATGCTGTGGTTCTTTTTTGATCCAAACCATGCGAACTGACTTCCATAAAAGCATATTCCACTCCTTCTTCGACCATTTCAGCCAAATATCGATTGATAGATAATGGATCCGGAGTAGTATGTGTGGCAGGATATTCTTTCTCTCCAATCATAATTTTTACCGTAGATAACAATCCGCTTTTATAGCCCAATTCCTTAAATAATCTATAAGACAGGGTAGCCACCGTCGTTTTTCCATTGGTTCCGGTAACTCCCGTTAATTTGAGTTTGCTGGAAGGAAAGTCATAATAAGCGGAGGCTAATTGGCTTAATGCAGTATGGGTATCATCCACAAGGACTTGGATAATATTTTCAGGCAATCCGGGAGTGAATTTTTCGGCGACAACAACTACGGCTCCCTGTTTTACCGCTTGCGGGATATAATTATGCCCGTCTGCCGCCACTCCTTTTATCGCCACAAATACATCCCCATTAGAAACTTTCCGGGAGTCAAAATGTATATTGGAAATTTTTCCTTCGGGAATTCCTTTTAATTCTTTGTAATTGATATGTGATAATAATTCTTTAATTTCTTTCACGACAATTTTAATCTTATCTGTTGATTCTTTTTTATTTTAATTCCTCTTGGCACCGACTGCTCTTTTACTATACCGGAACCTTGCAGTTGCACACTCAACCCCATATTTTCCAATATATATAAAGCTTCTTTTGAGGTCATCCCTCTGAGATCGGGCATAATGGTTTTGTATTTACTCAAAACAGCGTCCGCCTTGTTTGATTTTTCCCATTTATTTTCTAAGGCCAATTGATATTTAACAGGTGTTTTTCCATAGACGAATTCTGCAATTTGTCGAAAAACTTTTCCGGCTACTTCCGCTCCGTAATAACCTTTTTTCGGATTCGGTTTATGCACGACAACGATCATGGAATATTGTGGATTTTCGGCCGGAAAATATCCCACAAACGAAGAAATATATTGTTTCGTTCCCTTCCAATATTCGGTTTGAGCCGTTCCTGTTTTACCTGCAATTTTAAAATAAGGTGTTTTTACGTATTCCGCACCCGTTCCTCTCTCAACCACGCCTTCAAGCATTTTTTTTATTTCTTTTATTGTACGGGTTGAAGCCAAAGAGGAATTTAGTACACGAGGTTTGAACCTTTTTATTTTACGGTTATATTCTTCTATTGAACTAACCAGATAAGGCCGCATTACCCTGCCGTTATTGGCAATACCATTATAATAAGTCAACAACTGGACGGCTGTCATTTCCACTCCATAACCATAGGCCATCCATGGCAAAGAAATTCCACTCCATTTTTTATCTTTTGGATCGGGTATAATAGGTTTTCCCTCTCCTTTTATATCGATTTCCACCGGATTATGCAATCCGAAATGATACATACGTTTGACAAACTTACGGGGACGTTGCTGGTAGTTTTCATAAATCAATTTTACAATACCCACATTTGAACTTTTTTCAAGCACTTCCGCCAAACTGATTTCTCCGAAACCCTCACGATGTGAATCCCTGACTTTTTTATCATATACTTCATAAATTCCCTCTCCGGTATCTACTCTCGTTTCCGGCGTAGCCAAACCGTCTTCCAGTAAGCTCATTACCGAAAAAACTTTGAAAGTGGATCCCGGTTCAAAAGTTTCAAAAACAGCATAATTACGTAGCTCTTTATACTCTCCCGACTTTGTTTTTCCTAAATTTACGATGGCTTTGACGGCTCCGGTTTTTACATCCATTAATACCACAGAGCCATGATCGGCCTCATATTTTATCAATTGCTCTTTGAGTTTATGATGTGCATAATCTTGAAAGTCAATATCGATATTGGTAACCACATCATTTCCATCTACGGGATCTATATCGTTAATATCAGATAATGGACGCCAAACTCCCGCTTTGATTTTTTGCTTCTTTTTCATTCCGTCCTTTCCTTTCAAATAAGACTCATAACTACCTTCAATTCCCGCACGATTCCCTTTTCCTTTACTAAAACCTATGGTCCTTTTCAAAATATCTCCAAAAGGATATTCCCTTTCCGTATGATATTTGGCGATAAACCCGCCTTTATACATTCCTCGGTTAAACAAGGGAAATTTTTTCATTTTTTGGTATTCTGAAAAGCTCAATTTGGTAGCAATTTTCACATATTGCTTTCCTGATTTTCTGGCATGAATCATTCTTTTTCTAAAAGAAGAAGCCGGCTCACCTGTTATTCGAGAAAGTTTCTTTGCCAAAGGACCTATTTCCGCATAAAAAATTTTATTTGTGGCCACCGTCGGGTCAAAATACACATCATATTTTGGGACGGAAGTCGCCAAAACACTCCCGTCTTGGGCGAGTATATTTCCCCGGTTTGCTTTTACATTGAATTCTTTGATTGTCAAATGTTGGGAAAGTTTTCTATATTCATTCCCTTTAATGTATTGTATATGAAAAAGTTGCAACACAATAGCTGCCGCAAAGGGAAGTATTATCAGTCCCATTACCAGCAAACTTCGTTTAGTGCTATTTACTTTTTCTTTTTTCATTTACTTTTTAATTTCTATTTTCACAGGCGGCCTTTTCGGAAATTCAAAACCTTTATTTTTTAATCGATCGTATACTTTAGTCGCCATTTTTTTCTGCATCACCTGCGCTTTTATCTCCACATATTCAGAGCGTAACGCATCCACTTCTTTTTTTAATTGTACAATTCGCTTCACCTTTTCATCTGCCGTATGTGCCATATTTATAATAACCATCCCCATTACCACCAGCATCACAACAAAAAGCCAGTTTGACCGGGCATTTTCATTAATGAGATACTCCGCTTTTATGATTTTCCAAACACTCATATATTAAAGCTTTTCTCCTATTCGTAATTTGGCACTCCTAGCCCGCGGATTTCTTTCAATTTCCTCTTTGGTCGGAACGATAAGCTTTCCTACTTTTTTAAAAGGCACATCTACATTTCCATAAATATCTTTTTCCGGCTGCCCTTCAAACATTCCGTCACGAATAAATCTTTTAACCAACCTGTCTTCCAGTGAATGATAGGAAATTACACTCAATCG
>JAMOVT010000049.1 GCA_027061855.1 Flavobacteriales bacterium | reverse complement strand
CGGGTTTAATATTTAAACCGTCTACCGTTTCTTTAAGTAATACGGGCACATGATATGTTTGATCTTGTTTACTCATCATCTATATCTCCCATTACTTCTTCGGCCAAATCGGAAAAATTCTCTGTGGACTCCGTCAAGAATTGTTCATAAGTGTCTTTATCCCAAATCTGCAATATATTAATTGCAGAAGCAATCACCACCTCTTTCTTTAAGCCGGCTATTTCAACCAAATCCTTTGGCACTTGCAAACGTCCGGTACCATCAATATTTACATTTCTTACACCGGCTAAAAAGCGAGTTAAAAAATCGATGTTTTTCTTTTTAAACTTGTTGAGTTTATTTAATTTCGCCATTAGCTTTTCCCATTCTGACAAAGGGTGCATTTCCAGATTGTTTTCGAATACGGCACGTTTCAAAACAAAGCCATCTATTTCGAGATCAGCCAATTGCTTACGCAACTCCACCGGGAGCATGATCCTCCCTTTGGAATCCATTTTACAATAATATGTGCCGTTTAAAAATTTCATTCAGTAGCCTCCTTTATAAAACCAAAGATACAAAAAAAATGCATTTTTTACCACTTTTTACCACTTTGTTAATAACTTTTGCCAGCTTGCAAAAAAGAAGATTTAAAAGGGTTTTGATTTTTGAATTATCAAAATAAACTATTTTTTATTAACAATTTATTAATATTTAAAGCAGTTGTGGTAAGCTTGAAAAGAAGAAATTTTAGGAAAACTAAAATAATGAAAGCAAAAAAGTTAAAAAATTTGATATAAAAGAGAAATTTTTACTAAATAAAAACGGATAATAAATGAAAGTTTCTGATTTATAAGCAAATAAAAAATAAAGAAAAAAAAGGAAGAGAAGAATAAATATTTTTTGGCTAATTCTATGTTTATTTTTAAATAAATTTATATATTTGCAAGCCCAAAAGGATGGCGAGGTAGCTCAGGTGGTTAGAGCGTCGGATTCATAACCCGGAGGTCGAGGGTTCAAGTCCCTCCCTCGCTACAAATGGGAGAGTTGGCAGAGTGGTCGAATGCGGCGGTCTTGAAAACCGTTGTGGGGCAACCCACCGGGGGTTCGAATCCCTCACTCTCCGCATAAAAAAGCACGGTAAAATTTACCGTGCTTTTTAATATAAATTAATATTTACTATCCTTTCCCTATTATAATATTTGTATTTTTGAAAAAAAGATATTCTATGTCATTTCTTCAAAAGGATCTGAAACAATTTCAGGAAAAAGGTATTTCGCCGGAGCAAGTTCAAAATCAATTGAATTTATTAATTAAAGGAAACCAACCCGTGAAATTAATCGATAATGCAAGCGTTCAAAAGGGTATTTTACCTCTCGATGATAAGCAGACAAAATTATACTCCGAGTTGTTTTCCAAAGAAAAAGACCAGTATAACCTAGAAAAGTTTGTTCCTGCCTCGGGGGCTGCCAGCCGGATGTTTAAAGACTGGATTTATTTTCATGATCATTTTATTCCGGGAAAAGATTTTTACAAACGATTTGTAAAACACAATAAACTTCAAAATATGGAAGCCGAAGCCGAGGATTTTATCGATGAGATTTCCGGTTATGCTTTTTATGAAGACCTTATGAAAGTGATAAAAGAAAATGAACCCGGTTTTTTTCAATTGGAAGATAGTGAACAAGTGTATAAATTTATACATTATATATTATCTCCCGAGGGTTTGAATTATCAAAACCTCCCTAAAATGTTTCTTAAATTCCATCGATACGGAAAAGAGAAAAGTATGACTCCGATGGAAGAACAAATAATAGAAGCCATAGACCATACGCAAAACGCCGGACAAAAAGCCAAAGTACATTTTAGTATTTCTCCCGCACACGAGACTCTTTTTAAAAAATATAAAGAAGAATATGAGGAAAAATATCCCGTTATGATTTCTTATTCTTTCCAAAAACCTTCTACAGATGCCATTATGCTGGATGAAAAAAATGAAATTTTACGGGATGAAAACGGAAATATCATTTTCAGACCGGGAGGGCATGGTGCTTTATTGGAAAATATTCAAGAACTGGATTCCGATCTTATTTTTATCAAAAATATCGACAATGTTCAAAAAGGGGAGAAAAAAAAGGATACATTATTATATAAAAAAGTTTTAGCCGGAAAACTTATCGAATTATTACAAAAAAGAAATGCCTTTCTACAACAACTTGAAAAGGAAAAACCCATAGGTGAAGAATTGCAAAAGATAGAGGATTTTGCAAAAAACGAATTAAATATCCGTTTTATCGATGGTTATGAGACTCTAAATAACAGCGGAAAACGAAAGTATCTTTATTATAAACTTAACCGGCCGGTAAGAGTAGCCGGAATGGTAAAAAATACAGGCGAACCGGGAGGAGGACCCTTTTGGGCTTTGGATAAAAACGGAATCAAATCATTGCAGATTATTGAAAAATCACAAATTGATTTGGACCAACCCAAACAGAAAGAATTGTTGGAAAATTCGACTCATTTTAATCCGGTTGATTTAGTTATTCATATCAAGGATCATAAAGGAAAAAAATATGATTTAAAAGAATTTGTAAATGAAAATACGGCTTTCATTTCGCAAAAAACTTATGGAAGTCAAAATGTAAAAGTCTATGAACATCCCGGTTTATGGAATGGCAGTATGGATGGATGGAACACTGTTTTTGTCGAAGTTCCTTTAAGCACCTTTTCTCCGGTCAAAACGGTTACCGATTTACTAAAACCTTCACATTACTAATGAACCGTAAAGATTTGTTTGGTAAAGCTTTATACGATTACCATTTTAATAATAATCCCGAAGACATGTATACTTCTACCAATTTAACGGATGAAGAGGTTCTCCCTGTAAGTTATCTTTTTCGCTCTTTTGATGAAATGCCCGAAACCGAAAAAACCGCTTTAAACATGTCGCAAGGGAAAGTATTGGATGTCGGTGCCGGAAGCGGAACTCACTCTGCCTATCTTCAAAACAAAGGATTGGAAGTCACTGCACTTGATTTTTCACCGAATGCAGTAAAAGTACTTCAAGACCGGAAGATTAAAAAAGTAGTGGAAGCCGATTTTTTTCAATACGAACCGGATGAAAAATTTGATACGATTTTATTGTTAATGAATGGAATCGGAATTGTGGAAAAGGCCATTTATGCCGATAAGCTATTTTTGCATTTAAAAAATCTTCTTACTGAAAACGGATTTGCTTTGATACATTCCGCCGACTTAAAATACCTGTTTGAATCTGCCGGAGGATATTTATTACCCAAAGAAGGATATTACGGTGATGTCCGGTTTACAATAAAATATAAAGGAGAAAAAGAAAGTTTTGACTGGACCTATATTGATGAAGATACTCTTTCCTTGTTTGCCCGCCAAAACGGATTTAACAGCAAAAAAATCGCCGAAAGCGAATACGGCGATTTTCTTTTGAAAATTTGGAAACAAAAATAGGTTAAGTCTGAATCGCCCCCACATTATATCTCTTTTTAATAGGCTTATGATTGGCCATTTCTATTCCCATACTAATCCATTCACGCGTTTTAAGAGGATCAATGATTTCATCCGTCCATAGACGTGCGGCAGCATAGTAAGGTGATATCTGTTTGTTGTATTTGTTTTGAATGTGTTCCAGCAGTTCTTTTTCTTTTTCAGGGGTAATGGTTTCTCCCATTTTTTTTAAACGTGCTTCTTCTATTTGCAATAATACTTTGGAAGCAGCATTTCCACTCATTACGGCAATTTCAGAGCTAGGCCAAGCCAGCATTAATCGAGGATCATATGCACGACCATTCATCGCGTAATTTCCCGCTCCATAGGAATTTCCAATAACGACTGTAAATTTAGGAACGACAGAAGTAGAAACAGCACTCACCATTTTGGCTCCGTCTTTGATTATTCCTCCTTGTTCGGAACGACTTCCTACCATAAATCCCGTTACATCCTGTAAAAATACCAAAGGAATTTTCTTCTGATTGCAATTCATCACAAAACGGGCAGCCTTATCGGCAGAGTCCGAATAGATTACACCTCCAAATTGCATTTCGCCTTTGGCATTCTTGACTATTTTTCTTTGATTGGCAACTATTCCCACTGCCCAGCCGTCTATCCGGGCATAACCGGTTATCAAGGTTTTACCGTAATCGGCTTTGTATTCGTCAAAACTATCCGCATCTACAATCCGCTCGATAATTTCATACATATCATATTGCTCTTGTCGCGATGCCGGAAGTAATCCGTAGATATCTTCGGGGTTTTTAGCAGGTTTTTTAGGTTCGGCTCTATTAAAGCCCGCTTTTTCAAAATCCCCTATTTTAGACATGATATTACGGATTTTGTCCAATGCTTCTTTGTCATTTTTCACTTTGTGATCCACTACTCCCGAAATAGCCGTTTGGGTTGTTGCTCCACCCAAAGTTTCATTATCTATCTCCTCTCCTATTGCCGCTTTAACCAAATAACTTCCCGCTAGAAAAATAGTTCCCGTTTTATCTACAATCAAACTTTCATCACTCATAATCGGCAAATAAGCTCCTCCTGCCACACAACTCCCCATAATCGCTGCAATTTGTATGATACCTTCGCTACTCATTATTGCATTGTTTCTGAAAATCCTCCCGAAATGTTCTTTATCGGGAAAAATTTCATCTTGCATGGGAAGATATACACCGGCAGAATCCACCAGATAAATAATCGGTAAATTATTTTCCATGGCGATTTCCTGAGCACGGAGATTTTTTTTACCGGTAATAGGAAACCATGCTCCGGCTTTTACGGTTGCATCATTGGCAACCACTATGGCCTGTTTACCGGCAATATGTCCTATTTTCACTACCACTCCCCCCGCAGGGCAGCCACCATGTTCCTTATACATTTCATAACCGGCAAAGGTTCCTATTTCAAATTGAGGTTTATCTTTATCCAACAAATAATCAATTCGCTCACGAGCTGTCATCTTTCCTTTGGCATGCTCTTTTTCGATACGTTTTTTTCCTCCTCCCAGGTATATTTTTTCTTTCTTTTGACGAACTTCCGAAACTTTCAATCGATTATAATCCTCGTTTTTATTGAATTTTATATCCATAAAATCAAATTTTTATTTTTCGGGGTTCATAATAATGGGCAAACCGTCCTTTCCTCCTATCACAATTATTTTGGTATTGGGCGATTCCGACATTTTTAATGTCGCTTCTATCCCTTTCCATCGCAATAATTTTTCTGAAATTCCCATCGATACGATATCCTGAAAATCTTTGATTCCCTTCGCTTCAATTCTTTTCCGTTCGGCTTCTTTCTTTTCTTTTTGCAAGCGATATTCATATTCCAAAGCCTCTTGTTGTTGCTTTAACTTTCTCTCGATAGCTGTTTTGATAGTGGGAGGCAAAGTCACATCTCTCACCAATATATTTTTCAATCGAACAAAGTTATTATCCAAAATATTTTCCGTTTCGTCAAATATTTCCTTGGTAATTGCTTCCCTGCGGGTCGAATAAATTTCCTCGGGAGTATAACGTCCCACCACATTTCTGGCAGCCGAGCGAATAGCCGGTTTGATTACATCATCAATATAATTTGGGCCACGGAGTTTAATAAGTTTGGCTAAATCCTTATGCCGGGGTTGAAACCATACGGTTGCATCCATCTGTATATCCAATCCGTTTGAAGAAAGCATTTTCATCTGCTCAAAAAGTTGCTGTTGCCGCACATCCACTTTATATACTTTATTCCAAGGGGCGATAAAATGAAAACCCTCTTCCAAAGGTATTTGTGTAGTATCTATTCCTTTTCCAAAGGTTTTAAAAACCACGCCTTTGTGACCGGTTTCAATTGTCACCATTGAAGAGATTATAAGTATAAATAGAAAAAAAACCGCTATACCGGTAAAAATCCCGAAGGTAATTTTTTTTGAATTTTGAGTGTAAGTTTCCATTAAAAAATCTGATTTTGTTTGTGAGTAAATATAAGAAAATTAAAGCAGACTATTTCACTTTAATCGTAGTTGATTTAATTGCAATATGTTTTTTTGTGAGTTCTGTCCAAATAGGGATTACAATACCATCATATGCATCTATATTGTTATAATCTCCCATAAATATCCCTTTCTTCGGAATAAAAGGACGTTCTGAAACGGTTTTTGTTACAAAACTCTTGCCTCCGTTTGTACTCATTGCCACTGTCACATCGGTTTGATTATCTTTATATTTACTTCTGTCGTAATATACAATATAAATATATCCGGTAACGGGATCCACACTCATCCATGTGAGATATTGATGGGTTTTTGTCTTATCTGTATTTACTCTGAAAGGTTTTGACCACGTCCTTCCTTTATCGGTACTTTTAATCAAAAATATATCCGTATCATCCGTCCCGTTTCTTTGATCACTCCAATTGATATATAAAGTTCCGGAATATTTTCCATTACTTTGATCGATGGCTAAAACCGGCATCCCGTTGGCTCGAAAAACGCCCGGCACATCATAGTTCCATCCTCCGGGTTGATCTGTTGCCACAATATCTTTTTTTAACCAAGTTTTTCCGCCGTCCGTACTTTTATCAAAATAAATTTTATTATTATAGGCCCAAGCTACATAAATATTTCCTTCTTTATTCCATACGGGAACAGCTCCTTCGGTAGTTTGGTCATCATCGAGACAGTCTCCGTCAAATTGATTGATTTTTACAGGCTGAGTCCAAGTCTCTCCTCTATCATCAGAGCGAGAAAAAAGAATTCTGGAATGATCTTTCGGATTCCGGCTTTCATACTTGTCGAATTCCGTCCAAGTTACCGCAAGAGAACCTGTTTCCGGTTGAATTCCTACCCAATGTTTATCTTGTTGTTTGGGAGGATTATAACCGATACCCGTTCCTTTTGTCCAAGTCAAACCATTATCGGAAGAACGTTGTATGACAATCCTGTCAATCAGATATGTAGAGTCGGTTTTATGAGGAGGATTTGAAAGATGAAGATAATATAAATTACCTTTATGGTCTGAGGCCAAACAAGGATCACCAAAGACTCCGTAGGGCGATTTTAATCGCCCTTTTTGCCAATGGGCACCGGTATCCTTACTGACATATACATTGTTATATATGCTTCCCGCCACAATATTATTCTTTGTATTTTTGTTAATTACAACAGAGGGCTCAGATAAAGCGGAAAACAAAAAGGGAGATTGATCTACTGTAATGACCTTGCCGGAAGCTTTGCGGAATGCTTTTTGTTGGGTTTGAAACAAATTCGCACAAGAAGAAATAAGGAGAGGCAATAAAATAGCGAATAATATTTTTTTCATTATAATAATTTTTAACAAATATATCATTTTATGAAACATATACATTTGAAACTTTTCTTTTTATCAGGTTTTCTTTTAACCGGTTTTACACTGCATAAATACTATGTAAGCGTAATGGAAATCCATCCGAATTTTAAAGAGCATAAATTGGAAATCGTTTTACGTACTTTTCCCGACGATATGGAAACGGCGATGAAAGAATGGCAGAAAAAAACGCATCAAAAACCTGCTTTTGAAACCTTTGTAAGAAGCTATATCAAAGAGAAAATCCGTTTTGCCATTAACGGGAAAGAAACAGATTATAACATCCTTGGAATGATGGAGCAAGATGAATACTTGATTATTCTGATGGAGATCCCCTTACCGGAAAATGAACCGCTCAAACAAATTACCATTGAAAATCGTTTTTTGCTGGATCAATTTAATGAACAAAAAAACATCGTGCATTTTCTAAATGGAAAGGATAAAAAAAGTTTTATCCTGAATAAAAGAAACAGGTTATTACAATTAGAATTATAGATCCTACAAAATTTTATTCATTAACGATTTATTTTTTTCATATAATTAAGTCTCAAAACCTTAGCTTTATTAATTCTGCAAAAAAGCTCTCAATCCGGAAAATAAAAATGGAAACTCCGGATTTTTTTTAGTATAATTGCAGCAACTAATAAAACTACTTAACTATGAAAAAAACTACATTACTACTGTTTTTGTTGTTTGGACTGAGTCTATACGCACAGCAAACAAAAGTAACAGGTAAAGTATTAGATGCCGAAGGAAATGCAATTCCAGGCGCCAACATTATTATCCCAAACACTCAATCCGGAACGGTAAGTGATTTTGACGGAATTTTTACAATAATGGTCGATGAACTGCCGGTCACCCTAAAAATCTCTTATGTCGGATATGAACCGGTTACCATTAAGGTAGAGAATCAAAATCCGGTAAAAATCATTTTACAGGAAAATTCCTTTTTGGATGATGTCGTCGTAACAGCGTCCAGAACACAAGAAAAAGTAAAAGAATCTCCTGTATCCATTGAAAGAATGGGGCTTAAAGAAATTCAACGAACCACAGCTCCCTCTTTTTATGACGGTCTATCAAATCTGAAAGGAATCGATTTGAATACCAATTCATTAACTTTTCAATCGGTAAATTCCAGAGGCTTTGCCACTTTTGCCAACAATCGTTTTTTGCAATTGATTGACGGTATGGATAATTCCTCCCCTGCTTTAAACTTCCCTCTGGGAAATTTAGTAGGGATAAATGAACTCGATGTACAGTCGGTTGAAATATTACCCGGAGCCTCTTCCGCCCTTTATGGAGCAAATGCTTTTAATGGCGTATTAAGCATAACAAGTAAAAGCCCTTTTAACCACAAAGGTCTCAGTGCTTATGTAAAATATGGTGTAACCAAACAAGACGCGGCAGGAACAAATCCTTATACCGATCTGGGCATACGCTATGCATGGGGAGGTGATTTTGCTGCTGCAAAAATCAATTTTTCATTCTTAAAAGGAACCGATTGGTATGCTGTAGATTATACGGATATCGATACCAACCCGTTAAATGCTTCAAAAAGAGGATCAAGAGAAACCAATCCTTCTTATGACGGAATGAATGTTTATGGAGATGAAGTAGCTACCCCACTTCCTCTTTCCGCTCAAACCGGAGGGCTTGTCGATGATATTTATGTATCAAGAACAGGATACCGTGAAGTGGACTTAACCGATTATGAAGCAAAGAGTATGAAAGGAGATATCGGTTTCTATTATCGTCCCAGCGGACAACCCGGAAAATTGGAATTTATATGGAATTCGCGTTTCGGAACCGGGAAAACCATTTATCAAGGAGCCAACCGTTATGTCTTGGATGGAATTTTTATTCATCAACATAAATTGGAAGTTCGCAATAAAAATTTCTTTATTCGCGCTTATTATACCGGAGAAGATGCAGGGAATTCTTATGATACAAGATTTACAGCTATCAATGTTAACCGAAAATGGAAAAGTGATGAAGATTGGTTTACCCAATATGCACAAATATATGCAGCTGCCCGTTTGGGACTATTGCCCGGAACCGGAGGAACTCAATTCTCCGAAGACGTAGCACACCAACTGGCACGTCAATATGCCGACACCGGAAGATATGAACCCGGCACCCCGGAATATCAACAAGCCTTTGAAGAAGTTAAAAACTTGCCCGATTTTAGAGAAGGTGGACGTTTTATAGACAAAACAAATATGCAACATATCGAAGGAAATTATAATTTTAGAGATTTAATTGATTTTGTTGAAATTCAAGTAGGTGGATCTTTACGAAAATTTAATTTACATTCCGAAGGAACAATCTTTACCGATTATCCGGGATTGGAACCTATTTCTATCACTGAAAGCGGTGCCTATACCCAATTGATGAAAAAATTTATGGATGACCGCTTAAAGCTAACCGCTTCTATCCGCTATGATAAACAATTGAATTTTGATGGAAATTTCTCTCCTCGTGTGGCAGCCGTTTATTCTGCCGGTGCAAATAAAGAGCACAATTTCAGAGCCTCTTTCCAAACCGGATTTAGAAATCCGTCTACCCAAGATTTATATATCGGATTAAATTTAGGACGTATTACGCTGTTAGGAGCAGCACCAGATAACTGGGACCGCTATCATGAAAATATCAGAGCCTTTGATCCTGGTAATAATGTATTTTTTGATGCGGACATTTCAGGGGTAGATGCTTATAAGAACTCATATACACTAAGTTCATTCTTAAAATTTGCCGAAACTCATAATCCAAATGATTTGGAAGTAGCCAATGTAGAAGTGATTCAGCCCGAACAAGTAACTACCATCGAATTTGGTTACCGGGGAGAATTATTTAAGAAATTAGGTGTTGATTTTACTGTTTATCATAACAGTTACAGCAATTTTTCAGCCAGTACCCGTGTGATGGCATTATCCAGCCAAGTAGGAAATGTAAATGATCTAACGGCCTTCAATGCTATTGGAACCGGGGCTTATAAGGCTTTTCAATTATATACAAACTCTACGGTTCCCGTAAGTTCTTATGGATTGGATCTCGGCTTGGATTATAAAATTCAGAATTTCAGAATCGGTTTTATTTATGATTATGCAAAATTGGATTTTGACCAAGCTGCTTATCCTGATTTCCGCCCCGGATTTAACACTCCGGAACACAGAGTAAAAGTTTCCTTAGGGAATGACAAACTTTTTGGAAACCTAGGGTTTAGAGTAGACTATAAATACCAAACCGAGTATGAGTGGCAATCTTCTTTTGCCGATGGCACCGTTCCTGCCAGAAGTGTTTTGGATGCACAGTTAAGCTACAATTTGAAAAAATACAAAACCAAATTTAAATTGGGCGGTACCAACCTAACCGGAGAAGAGTATCTTCCGGCACCCGGTACGGGAAAAGTAGGTTCAATGATATATTTTGGAATTATGTATAACAATTAACCAAAATAAACTCCAACAAAACGGCTGTTTTTACTCACAAAAACAGCCGTTTCTTTTTAATGTTAATTTAATGTAAATTTTAAAAAAAATGATAAAAATATAAGAGCTAACAATATTAGTTTCTTACATTTGTAAGATTGAAATTAATTATAAAAACATAAAACTATGGCAAAAGAATTTCCGAAATTCATAGGTGATGCCAATGAAGCGGTAGCACGAGTAGCACATAAAATCAATGAAGTTTGTGCTATTTATCCTATCACTCCATCATCGCCTATGGGTGAACATGCAGATGCACTAAGTGCCAAGGGAGAAAAAAATATTTGGGGAGAAATTCCTCGTGTTATTGAAATGCAAAGTGAAGGAGGTGCCTCGGGTGCCGTTCACGGATCTTTGCAAGGTGGCGCCCTTACCACTACTTTTACAGCCTCGCAAGGTTTATTATTGATGATTCCCAATATGTACAAAATTGCCGGTGAATTGTTACCGACTGTTTTTCATATTGCAGCGAGGACAGTAGCTACCCACGCACTGTCCATTTTCGGGGATCATTCTGATGTAATGGCTACCCGGCAAACCGGTTTTGCCATGCTTTTTGGCGGATCGGTACAAGAAGCACAAGACTTTGCCTTATTGGCACAAGCGGCTTCTTTGAATTCACGAGTTCCTTTTCTAAATATTTTTGACGGTTTTAGAACCTCTCATGAAATTCAAAAAATAGATGCCCTTACTGACGACATTTTAAGAGAAATGATTAATGAAGAAGCAGTAATGGAGCATAAATTGAGATCTTTGGATCCCGATAGACCCAAATTGAGAGGATCTTCTCAAAATCCGGATGTTTTCTTCCAAAACAGAGAACGTTCCAATCCTTTTTATCAAGCTGTTCCGGAAAAAGTAAAAGAAGTATTTAAAAAATTCTATGAACTTACCGGTAGAAAATACGAACTTTTCCAATATTATGGAGCCCCCGATGCAGAGAAAATGATTATTCTTATGGGTTCCAGTATGGGAGCTGCTTTGGAAACCGTTGAAGAACTCAACAAAAAAGGAGAAAAAGTCGGAGTATTGGTGGTTCGATTATATCGTCCCTTCTCTGTAAAAGACTTTATCGATGCCATTCCGAAAACCGTGAAGAAAATTGCGGTACTAGACAGAACCAAAGAGCCCGGTAGTATTGCAGAGCCTCTCTATCAAGACACTATTAATGCTTTTGTTGAAGCAGGTAGAGAAATGCCTGTTATAGTCGGAGGACGTTATGGTTTATCCTCTAAAGAATTTGCTCCCAAACACGTAAAAGGAGTATTTGACAACTTGGATAAAGAACAACCTAAAAATCACTTTACCGTTAATATCATCGATGATGTTACCTTTACTAATGTCGATACCGATGAAAGTTTTAAAGTGGAAAACAAAAACAAAAGTTTCTTATTTTTCGGATTAGGATCGGATGGAACGGTAAGTGCCAATAAAAACTCCATTAAAATTATCGGCCAAACCACCGACAATTATGTACAAGGGTATTTTGTATACGACAGTAAAAAAGCCGGTGCCAGAACCGTTTCGCATTTACGTTTCGGACCTGAACCCATCTATTCCACATATTTGATAGAGGAAGCCGATTTTGCCGCTATACATCAATTCAACTTTATTCAAAAATATAATTTTGTTAAAAATGTAAAAAAAGGCGGAACACTTCTTTTAAATTCTCCTTTTACAGCCGATGAGGTTTGGGATCAATTACCTCGAGAAATACAGCAGGAAATCATCGATCGTGAATTGAAATTCTATGTAGTGGATGCTTCTCGTGTAGCTTTTGAAGCAAAATTAGGTAGAAGAACCAATACGGTATTGCAAACGTGTTTCTTTGCTATTTCGGGTATTTTACCAAAAGACGAAGCGATTCAAAAAATTAAAGATGCCGTAGTCAAATCATACTCTCATAAAGGAGATGCCATTGTTCAAATGAACTTTGATGCAATTGACAAAGCCTTAGAATATTTACAAGAAGTAAATTATCCTCACAAAGTTACTTCTAATCGCGGATTGGAAAGTGTAATGCATGAAGATGCTCCGGAATATGTTTTAAATGTACTGGGTAAAATCTATGCCGGTGAAGGAGATTCCCTTCCGGTAAGTGCATTCGAACCGGACGGAACCTTCCCGTTAGGAACGGCAAAATATGAAAAATCAAATATTGCCGACTTTGTTCCTACATGGGATGATACCGAACTTTGTACACAATGTAATAAATGTGTGCATATTTGTCCTCATGCTGCTATTCGTTCAAAAATTATCAATGTTGAAGCATTAGCCGATGCACCGGAAGGATTTAGAAGCACAAAAATTAAAGGCCGTTACGAAGGGGTTGACACATATGTTTTACAAGTAGATCCCGAACATTGTACCGGTTGTACACTTTGTGTGGCTGTTTGTCCTGCCGAGAGTAAAACAGAACCCGGATTTAAAGCAATCAATATGCACCCCCGAATGGATGTTCAACCCGTTGAACAAAAATATTGGGATTATTTTGTCGATCTTCCTTGGTACGATAGAACCAAATTAAAATTAAATACCGTTAAGAACGTTCAATTCCTCGAACCTTTATTTGAATACTCTGGAGCTTGTCCCGGTTGTGGTGAAACTCCTTATATCAAAGAAGTAACACAATTATATGGAGATAGTTCTATCATTGCAAATGCAACAGGATGTTCTTCAATTTATGGAGGAAACTTACCTACTACTCCCTACACTACCAATGAGAAAGGACAAGGACCTGCATGGGCCAATTCATTATTTGAAGATAACGCCGAATACGGATTAGGTATGCGTTTGGCATTGACCGAAAGACAAAAAACAGCCAGAACCCTTCTAAAAGAATTGGAAGACATAATAGGAAGCGAATTGGTAGAAGCTATTTTGAATAATCCGGAAGCGGATGAAAAACAAAAAGAAGAGCAACAAGAATATATCAGACAAGTAAAAGAAGCAATCAAGGATATAGATACTCCTGCTGCCAAACGATTGAAAGCCATTGCAGATGATCTTCGTAAGAAATACATCTGGATCTTTGGTGGAGACGGATGGGCTTATGATATTGGATATGGCGGATTGGATCATGCGATTGCCACCGGAGAAAATGTAAATATTCTGGTATTGGATACAGAGGTTTACTCCAATACCGGAGGACAAGCATCCAAAGCCACTCCTATCGGAGCAAGTGCCAAGTTTGAAGTGGCCGGTAAATCCATTCCGAAAAAAGATATCGCTTTACAAGCCATAGCCTATGGAAATGTATATGTAGCACAAATTGCTTCCGGTGCGAAGGATCAACAAGCGCTTAAAGCTATAAAAGAAGCTGCCGAATATGACGGTCCTTCTATGATCATTGCCTACTCTCACTGTATAGAACATGGCTATGATATGGGGGACGGAGCAGATCATCAAGATTTGGCTGTACGTTCCGGATACTGGCCTTTGTTTAGATACAATCCTGCCAAACCTGCCGGTAAAAGATTCCAATTGGATTCTAAAGCTCCCGATATTCCCGTGGATGAATTGATCGATAAAGAAGCACGTTTTGCACGTGTGAAAAAAGCAAATCCCGAAAGAGCAAAAATGCTCAGAGATATGCTTCAGAAAGAGATCGAATCCCGTTGGGAAAGATTACAACTCTTATCGAATCTATAATAGAATTCGATAAAATCCATAAAAAATCCCGCAGCTTGGCCGCGGGATTTTTTTATATTATAATAGGAAAGACTTATTCAAAACAAAATTTATCCTCTTAATTTTGCTCCAAATTTATCCTCGTAAGCCTTTACAATTTTATTCATGGTTTTATCAATTTGCTTATCATTTAAAGTTTTATAATCATCTTGAAGAATAAAACTCAAAGCATATGATTTTTTCCCTTTTGCTATTTTATCCCCTTCATAGACATCAAATAAATTCACCCCTTTCAAAAGTTTTTTCTCTACATCAAAAGCAGCAGTATATAAGTCTTGATAAGTTATATCTTTATCCAATTCCAAAGCCAAATCTCTTCTAACGGCAGGATATTTAGCAATCTCTTTAAATTTCACCTTGGTTGATAAAGGCAAAATAGACATCAATTGATCCCAAAAAATTTCTGCAAAATAAACTTCTTGAGAAATTCCAAAGGATTTCAAAATTCGCCCCTCCACTTGACCGAGTTCAATCAAAGGTTTTTTGTTGGCCATAAACCGGATAGATGCGGAGAGATCTTTATTTTTCCCGGGTTTAATAGTATAATTACTAATTCCAAAGCGTTTTAGGATAGCTTCGGCAATACCTTTCAAATGATAAAAATTCGTTCTTTGTTTAGTCGTATGCCAATTTTCAGGAAATTGATTTCCTGTAATAAAAATTCCTATTCGTTTATTTTCTTCATAATTTCCCTCTCCGTATTTATTATAAATTTTGCCAATTTCATAAAATTTTAAATCGTTCTTCTTGCGGTTGATATTATATAAAATCGACTCCAAACCGCTGAATAAGATAGATTGGCGTAAAACAGATAAATCTTGACTTAAAGGGTTGAGTATTTCTACTGTTGTTTCAGGATTAATTTGTTCGGAAAGTTCAATATATTTAGGAGAGGTTAATGAATTAGACATAATTTCCGTAAATCCGTTTGCACGTAACTGCTCTGCTACAATATTTTCAATTTTATAAGAAGCAAACGGATCTGATTTTTCGATACTGGCATTGATTTTAGTAGAAAAATCAATATTGTTATAACCGTATACTCGTAAAATTTCTTCAACCACGTCAGCCGGACGTGTTACATCCACTCGATAAGCCGGCACAGTAAGGTTTAAGCCTTGATCCGTTTCTGAATTGATTTTAATTTCCAAAGAAGCTAAGATATTTTTAATAATATCTTTATCTATTTCATTTCCTATTAATCGATTCAAATAATTGTATTGCAAGGAAACTGTATGAGGTTCTATCGGGTTGGGATAAACATCTTCAATTTCGGTAATTACCTCAGCATCTGCATATTCTTTGATTAAAGAGGCGGCTCTTTTTAAAGCATACACCGTTATATCGGGATCTACTCCTCGTTCAAAACGGAAAGAAGAATCTGTATTGAGCCCATGCCGTTTGGCCGTTTTGCGAATACTTACCGGATTAAAATAAGCGCTTTCCAAGAAAATGTCCGTAGTTTCTTCAGATACTCCCGAATCAATCCCTCCATATACTCCGGCAATTACCATAGGTTCTTTTTCATTATAGATAATTAAATCTTCCGGATGAAGTTCCCTTTCCACCCCGTCAAGTGTAGTCAGTTTATCACCGGGTTCAGCGGTTTTTACTATAATTTTATGACCATGTATTTTATCCGCATCAAAAGCATGCAAGGGTTGCCCCAATTCATGCATTACATAATTTGTGATATCTACTATATTATTAATAGGATTCAACCCAATGGCTTTCAACCTGTTTTGAATCCATTCGGGTGAAGGGCCTATTTTCACTCCTTTAATAGTCAATCCGGCATATCGTGGACATTTATTAGAGTCTTTTACTTCGATATGGATGGGGTGGGTTTTAACATCCACATTGAATTTTGAAACGGAAGGTGTATCAAATTTCACCTCTATATCTTTAAAGGCCAATCCGGCTTTTAAATCTCTTGCGACTCCCAGATGACTCATTGCATCTGCACGGTTAGGAGTCAGACCGATTTCAAAAACTTCATCGGTTTCTATATCAAAAATTTCTTTGGCTTCTTTCCCTACCTGAATATTTTCATCCAATACCATGATTCCATCATGATTATCTCCCAATCCCAGCTCATCTTCGGCACATATCATTCCCATACTTATTTCGCCTCTGATTTTGCTTTTTTTAATGGGGAATTCTTTCCCTTCTTTATCATATAAAACAGTTCCGACCGTAGCTACTGGCACAATTTGTCCTTCAGCTACATTGGGAGCGCCGCAAACAATCTGTACGGGCTCTCCTTCGCCCAAATCCACTTTGGTAATTGATAGTTTATCGGCATTCGGATGTTTAAAGACTTCCAGTACTTTTCCTATTTTCACTCCTTTCAATCCACCGGGAATACTTTCGAATTTTTCAATTCCTTCTACTTCCAATCCAAGATCAGTAAGTAATTCGGCTGTTTTTTCAGCCTCCCAATCGAGGTTTATAAATTGTTTCAACCAATTATATGATATCTTCATTCTTAAATTTTTTACAAGTTACAAAGATAAGGAATTGTTAAAGATTATATCACTTAATTATTCTTCTTTTACGGCAATAATATCTACCTTAATTTCGACTTCGTCCGGGACAGTCCAATTATTCTCATCATCAGGATAAAAACGGGTCGGTGACATTCTATAAACTCCCCATTCACTGCGGTCGATTATAAAAGGTTCAGAAACAAAATGAATAATATTATCTTTAAATTCTATTTTGGCTTTAAAAGAAATACAATTGGTAATTCCATGCAAAGTAAAATCGCCGGTTACTTGATACCATTCTTTGTCCACCGGATGAATTTCTTCAATCCTGAAATAAGAATACGGATATTTATCCACTTCGAGGAATTCGTTTTTTAAAGTATTTTCCAGTATGAGCACTGCGGTTCCATAGGTTTTTGGATCCATATCCAAAACTTTCAATGAGCGAAGATTAATAAAAAACAAACCGTCGATAATTTTGTTTTTATAAGTGACAAAACCTCCTTTTTCCAATTTAAAAGTTCCATAATGCTTATCACATTTCCAATTAATTTTACTTTTTACCGTATCAACAGCATAAAAATGAAAATCCCTATATTGTGAAAAACTTATCGAATTTTGCAATAAGAAAAAACTAAAAAAAAGAAATGTAAAATTTTTCATTATTTATCCGTTTGCTTCATATCTTGCCAAATACCGGTAGCCAATCCTTTCTCATTTATAAAAGGTTTTATTTCGTCCGGAATATTTTTTGCTCCTTTTAAATTAGTACTTTCAAATTCGGTTCCAAAAAAGTTGCAACCATATAAATCTGCTCCGCTTAAATCCGCTCCTTGCAAATGTCCACCTTGAAAATTGGCATGTCTGAGTTTTGCATTGATAAAGGTAGAACCTTCCAATCCTCCACCTGTGAAATCAGCATAAGAAAAATCAGTGCTGTCCAATTTTGAATCCTTAAGAACCGCCCGTATCAATTTGGCCTTTACTGCTTTTGAACCTGTAAAGTCGGCTTCCACAAATTCTGAATCTTTCATGAGAGCTCCGGTAAAATCGCAATTCCTAAGTTTAGCAAAATGTCCTTCCATTCCAAACATATTAGCTCCTCTGAAAGTAGAATTTGATAAATCTGCATGATTGACATGGACATGAAAAAGCCTGGATTGGTCAAAATTACAGTTGGTTAAATTGGAATTATCAAACAAAGACCATCTGATGTCGGCTGCACGAAAATCGGAATGAGAGAAATCTGAATTTTCACACCGGGCGGAACGGAATGAAGCTCCTCTGAAATCGGATTTTTTTGCACTTATATCCTCCCAAAAGATCTTATCGAGATTCTCTTTTTTGAAATTATCTCCGTCTTGAGGAATTGATTTAAATCCTTTTACTGTTTTTAAACCATTATCCAACTGAATGATAGAATCCAATTGGTTGTCTTCCAAAAAATTAATCAATTCGGGAATATGAGTTGTATCCGATTCTATACCGGTAAATTCCTTGTCGCCTGAGTTTTTATTATTACATGAAACGGCTAGAAAAAGAACCGTTAAAAGAAAACCGAAACAATAAAATATATTTTTCATAGTTATACGACATCATGAGTTTTAAAATATCTATTCCCCAAAATCGCAAAAATAAGGCCCATAATAAAGGGATAAAGCAATGCATAGATAAGAAAAGTAGTACGGCTTACCGTATCCAAAATATAATAGGAAACCGGCCCCATTACAGTTAGTTTAGGGTCAAAAAGAATGAGACTTCCCGTTCGGAATACTTGTAGAGGGTTTAGCAAACTCGCACCTATTACTATCTCGGGATTAATACGGAATTTCAATAGCATGCCTATCAAAATAATATCCATAAAGGCAACGAGAAATAACCAAATGATAAAGGCGGTGCTAAGTGCCATCTCTTGAGATTTCGAAACGGTAGATAAAAACATACTCAATCCCAGAAAAAAGAAAACCATTACGGCTAGCAAAGCACTATATAGAACAAATAAGTCCCAAGGCACATCCAGATTTTTAAACATTCCCCAAAAAGCGGCTCCAAGAAAAGCAAGAAATACGGGGATATATATCACTAGAAAACGTCCGAAAAATTTGGCCCAATAATAATTTGAGAATGAAATCGGCAAAGAAAGAAGATATTCCAAAACACCGTTTTCTCTTTCTCCTACCACTGAACGTACGGTTGATATCAGCACATAAATAGGTAAAATTACCATACTGACTTGCATAAAAGTAATCATCAACCTGCTAAGTCCGACAAAACCCACTACTTGGGACTCGGTAATTCCTGTCCCGAACATGACGGCTATAAACAGTGCCAAAAAGGCACTGTATAGCCAAAAAGATTTGGATCTTAGGTTTTGTTTTATATCTGTTTTTAAAATTTGAATCAAAGTATTGTTCATATAATTTATTTTTATTTACCACATTTTCCGGGAGCACATTTCATTCCTCCCCCACATTTCATTTGTTTATCTCCGGAGTCACCTCCACTTACAGACATTTTTTTCTTTTTAAGAAATTCTGCCCTTTTAGTTTTTCCTTCGTTTATTCTTTGTATGGTAGTTTGAAAATCATATAAGCTATCAGAAGTTTTTTCTTTCAAAGCTCCATATCCATATCCCATAGGGGTTCGATCTCCGAACCGATACCAAGCTTTTT
This sequence comes from Flavobacteriales bacterium, assembly GCA_027061855.1. GTDB lineage: Bacteria > Bacteroidota > Bacteroidia > Flavobacteriales > Flavobacteriaceae > JALSPZ01. Next base: position 558 of record JAMOVT010000049.1, on the reverse strand, counting down.
CGGCATCAATCCATTGACCTGTCTCTGCATCACCTATCCAAATTTTGTATTTATTACCTTTCCAGGTATTGAAATCGTGTTCACGCATATCTTCCACCAGACAGCCTAAATCATCATACCATCTCACTTCACCTCTTTCATTAATGGCTTGAACATCATATTTTGGATCTGCCAATCCCATTTTACATACATAACAAACATCTCTGTCATAATTTACTTTCCGGGGACTAAAATCCACCTTTTTTTGACAGGAAGTAAAAAGGAATAAACTAATACTGATAAATAGAGCTATTTTTTTCATGATAGTACAGGTTTTAATGTTTTGTCAATGATAATCTCTCCCAAATCCATTTCTATCAACCGGTTGACTAAATCTTCGATTTCGTCCACCCTGTGGCTACTTAGTATCATCAATGTGTCTTCGGGAAGGTTTTTTAAATAGTTAAATAAAACAATCCGGGCTTCGGGGTCCAAATTGGCAGAAGGCTCATCCATAAGCAAAATTTTCGGGTTTCTGGCCAAAGCCAAGGACACCAAAAGTTTTTGCTTCATTCCTCC
>JAMOVT010000048.1 GCA_027061855.1 Flavobacteriales bacterium | reverse complement strand
TTGGTGCAAAGTATACGTGAAGCCGGAGACAGTGGTAGACCTGCTGCTCTTCAAGAAAACAGTCCCATTGCAGATGCCTTTGAGAAAATTACCCAAAACATTGTGGAAGAAACAATGAAAAGAAATAAAACCTTACCTCCTACCGAAAAGATTAAAATTACCAATCAAGCCGGTTGCAGTGTAAAATAAATTCATTTTGCGGGCCGGAAAATTTTTTCCGGCCCGCAAAAAAACTATTAATATGAGCCAAGAGAATAAACAACAAAAAATCAATGAAGCATTAGAAGAAATCCGCCCTTTTTTACAAAAAGACGGTGGGGATATACATCTGGTTTCTTTAAAAGACGACGAGGTTGTTGTAAAATTCGAAGGAAATTGTTATCATTGTAAAATCAATAATTTGACTTTGCGTATCGGTGTAAAAAAAATTATTCAAAAATATTTACCCGAAATTAAAACAGTGAAAAATATAGAATAAAAGTTTATGGAGGATAGTAAGCAACTTATCAAAAAAACCTTTGAAAATGTTTTTTCAAATGATCTAATTAATGCTTTGGCACAAAACGGAACAGTTCTAAATGTATATGAAGGACAAAATATTATATCCAGAGGAGATATAATAAAAAATATTCCTATTATTTTGGAAGGCACTTCCAAAATCGTGCGTACTGATCCGTCCGGAGAAGAGCATATTCTTTTCTATTTAAAAGACGGGGAAGCTTGTACAGCTGCCTTTTCTATTTGTACAAACGAGAAAAAAAGCGAAGTGGATTATATTGCAGAGACAAACAGTAAGGTGCTTATGTTTCCTATCCGGTTGATGGATGTTTTGACAAATAATTATCCGGAATGGCGCTATTATGTCTGTAAAAATTATAACCGAAGAATGAAGGAATTTTTGAGAACTTTGGATGAAATTGCTTTCAAAAAAATGGATCAACGTATTTATAATTACTTGAAAGAAAAATCTAAGGTTCTGAACAACAACGAATTGCATATTACACACCAAGAAATTGCCAATGATCTTGCCACTTCGCGTGTAGTGGTTTCCCGTTTGCTTAAACAAATGGAAAAAGACGGTTTGCTTAGCTTACATCGTAATAAAATTATCCTTAACTAATTTTATGCATGACTATGGATTTTGGTCGGTAATTCCTCCTCTTTTGGCTATCATTTTAGCCATTCGAACCAAACAAGTCTATATTTCTCTTCTTTTCGGCATCTGGTTGAGTTGGCTGGTAATATTCAAAGGAAATATTTTCAAAGGAACTTATGAAACTGTCATGAGTTTAGTGAATGTATTTAAGGATCCCGGAAATACAAAAACAATTATGTTCAGTGCCTTGGTGGGCGGTTTGATTATATTAATACAAAAATCGGGGGGAGTTCTGGGATTTGTTCATTTTCTGGAACGGAAATTAGGCAATTTAGAAGGCAATCATATACAAAAAAAACGCAAAAAAATCCAATTGTTTGCTTGGCTCACCGGTATTTTGATTTTTGTGGAAACAAGTATTTCCTCTTTGACCGTTGGGACCGTCTTCAGACCCGTTTTTGACAAATTAAAAATTTCCCGGGAAAAACTGGCATATATTGCAGATAGTAGCTCTGCTCCTACTTCTATCATTATTCCTTTCAATGCTTGGGGAGCTTTTATTATGGGGCTTTTGCTTGTACAAGGTTATGAAGATGGTTTTACTGTTTTATTCAAAAGTTTGAAGTATAATTTTTATCCTTTTATTGCTTTGTTTGTAGTTTTTCTGGTTATTATTTTCGATTGGAATATCGGCCCGATGAAAAAAGCCGAAGAGCGCGTAAGAACCACCGGTAAAATAATGGATGAAGACTCAAAGCCAATGATTTCGGAAGAGTTAACCGATGTAAAACCTGTTGAAAGAAATTCTTATAAAGCAATGAATATGATCATTCCCATTCTCACAATGGTATTGATGATGCCCGTAGTTTTGATTATCGACGGATGGGAGAAAGCTTCAAAAACCTATCCTCATCTCAATATGGATAAGATTTTTTATGCCATAGGAAAAGGTTCCGGCTCGACAGCTGTATTATTTGCCGTATTAACCGCTATTTTTGTCGCCATGCTTCTATATAAGTCACAAAAAATTCTTTCTTTTAAAGAAATGTTCGATTTGGTTTTAAAAGGAATCTCCGAAATGATGCCTTTAGCTCTTTTAATGATGCTTGCTTTTGCTATCAGTCATGTAACAAAAGAACTCGGCACCGGAAATTATGTAGCCGGTTTGGCAAAAGATTATCTTTCTACGGGTTTGGTTCCGTTGATAATTTTCATTCTCTCTGCTTTTATTGCTTTTTCCACAGGAACTTCATGGGGAACTTTTGCCATAATGATACCGATTGCCATTCCAATGGCCTTACATCTTGGCGTCAATCCGTATATTGCTATTGCTGCCGTTTTAAGCGGAGGAGTATTCGG
>JAMOVT010000047.1 GCA_027061855.1 Flavobacteriales bacterium | reverse complement strand
AGAACTGACAAAAGTTCACCCTACACTGCTATTTATTACATAAAAATAATTAATAAAATTATTAAAAGAAATTTCTCTATATAAACTTTAATTTTTTTTATTATACAAATCTAAAGGAACAGACAAGTGGGGAGAATATGAAATAACAGCCATGTCACTTCGAGTGATCCCGAACTTGCTTCGGGATTGTATCGAGAAGTTACTGCCACTTAGACGACCATAGTAAGGAGAAATCTCTTTTTAAACCTTCTCAAAATCCACAGCCACCACTTTATATTCCGGGGTCAACGTTTCCTTATCACCCACATTCCCTGTAATCATATTGATAAATATTTCCGGTTGATGAAAAGTCGTGCGTAATACTCCGGGTTTAACGGTATAGGTGAGTTTAACCGGTATTTTCACACTGCCGCGAGCCGAAAAAATGCGCACCGTATCTCCCTCTTGTACTCCTTTTTTGTGAGCATCCTTGGGATTGATTTCCAAAAAATCCATTGGGGAGATTTTTTGATTATCGGTACGGCGCGTCATCGTTCCCGAATTATAATGTTCCAACCGGCGTGCCGTAGTCAAAATATAAGGATATTTCTTGGCGTTTTTCTGTAATTCCGGGGTCTCTTCAAAATCAAATGCATGAAATCGCCCTTTTCCTCTTTTAAATTGGCCGTTTTTATGAACAATTTGGGTAGGAGTTCCGTCTTCTTGTATGGGCCATTGCAAACCGTTTTTCCCGAGTCTTTCCCAACTCACGCCTTTCATAAAAGGGATAACATCGGCAATTTCTTCCAATATTTTTGCGGCATCATATTTTTTTCCGGTGGGCTGTTCATAACCCAAACGCTGCATCATGTCGATGATTATTTGTCCGTCGGGTTTACTGTCACCTACCGGTTCTACTACTTTGTTTACTTTTTGTACTCTTCTTTCGCCATTGGTAAAGGTGCCGTTTTTTTCAAAAAAACTGGCCGCAGGTAAAACCACATCCGCAGCTTCGGCAGTGGCTGACATAAAGAGTTCTTGAACAACCAAAAGCTCCAAATTATCAAAGGCTTTTTGGATATGCTGAGTATTGGGATCGGTCATTAGCGTATCTTCCCCCATAATCCATAGGGCTTTAAATTTTCCTTCGATTGCGGCATCCAACATTTCGGGAATTTTCAAGCCTTCCTTTTCAGGCATTTTCTCCACTCCGTATTTTCGGGCGTAATACTTTTGGATTTCGGGATCATTTACATCGAGATATCCGGCTCCTTGGTGCGGTTGCACGCCCATATCGGCCGCTCCCTGCACATTATTTTGTCCGCGAAGCGGATTCAGTCCCACGCCTTCTTTCCCTACATTTCCGGTCATCATTGCCAAATTGGCCAATAACATCACCGTTTTACTTCCTTGATAATGCTCGGTAACCCCCAAGCCGTGAAACTCCATAGCTCTGTCAGCCTTAGCATAAGCAATAGCAGCTTCGCGAACCAAATCTTTGGAAACACCGGTGATTTTTTCCATTTCATTCATATCCAGACTTTCGACTTGATTTTTATAATTCTCGAATTGCTCGGTATATTTTCTGATAAATTCTTCATTCACAAGGTTTTCTTTTATGATATAATGCCCAAGCATATTCAGTAAAGCTACATTTGTTCCCGGGCGTAATTGCAAATGATAGGTCGCAAGCTTTGCCAATTCGGTTTTAACCGGATCCACCACAATTCCGGGGATTCCCTGCATTAATAATTGTTTAATTTTTGCGCCTGTTACAGGATGGGCATGTGAAGGATTGGCTCCAAAAACAAAAATCAAATCGGTTTTATATAAATCATCTATGGAATTGGTAGCAGCTCCGGTTCCAAACGCTTGTTGCATTCCATAAGCCGTAGGAGCATGACAAACGCGGGCACAACCGTCTATATTATTTGTACCTACGGCCACACGCATCATTTTTTGCATTAAATAATTTTCTTCATTGGTGGCCCGGCTTGAAGAAATAGCACCTATGGCATCCGCTCCGTATTTTTCCTTTATTTTAGTCAGTTTTTCCGTGATAAAATCATAAGCTTCATCCCATTCAACCGGTTCAAATTTGCCATTTCTTTTTATTAACGGAGTTTTTAAACGGTCGGGATGTTTATAAAATTCAAAGGCAAAGCGACCTTTTAGACAAGTATGGCCTTGATTGACTTCGGCCTCAACGGGTGCTTCGATTCCTTTGATTTCGCCGTTTATTACTTTAACGGTCAATTGACAGCCTACTCCGCAATAGGTACAAGTGGTTTGCACTTCATAATCGGGCAAAAGAGTTTTGGTTTCAAATTTATCCGTTAGAGCCTCGGTGGGACATACTTGTACACAAGCACCGCATGACACACATCCCGAAGTGTCAAAATATTCATCCATTCCCTTGATAATTTGTGCGGCAAATCCTCGTCCGGACATGTTGAGTACCATTTCGCCTTGTACTTCCTCACATATTCTCACACATTTATAACAATTAATGCATTGAGATAAATCGGAATGGATATATGGGTGTGATAAGTCTTGTTGAATGTTTCGGTGTGTTTTGCCTTTGGGATAGCGAACATTGGGAATACCTATTTCGCGGATGGTTTTTTGAAAAGGAGTGGCTTTTTTTCCTTCTTCCGCAAAGACTTTATCCTCCGGATAATCGGTAAGAACTAGTTCAATGATATTTTTTCGTAATTTATTTATCTTATCAGTATGAGTATAAATATGTAAATTTTCTGAAACAGGAGTATGACAAGAAGCCACCACCTTTGTTTCTCCTCCTTTTTCGCGTGCGATTTCTACCGAACAAACTCTACAAGAACCAAAATTTTCCAAACGATCGTCATGGCATAAAGTAGGGATATCTGCACTCCCGGTTCTTCTTACAAATTCCAATATGGTTTCTCCCGGTTTTATTTGGTATTCTTTATTGTTAATAAAGGCTTTCATAAAAATCATTTTTTAGTTAAAATAAGGAGTAAGTTCCTCTTCAAAATAGGTTAATGCATTTTTAATAGGTAACGGAACACCTCCTCCTAAGGCACAAAGAGAACCGATTTCCAAGGTTTCCAGTAAATCATCCAATAAGTTTTTATCGATTTTATAATTTCCTTCTTCGGCTTTCTTGATCATTTCATACCCACGATAAGAACCTATTCTGCACGGATAACATTTTCCGCAACTTTCATCTGCGGTAAATTTCAGTAAATGTTCGATAAATTTTATCATCGGAAAATCTTCGGGGATGCTTACAATACCTGCATGTCCCAAGAGAAATCCGTTTTGATCGAAAGATTCAAAATCAAGAGTCAATTCTTTAATTTTATCAACAGGTACAATACCGCCTAACGGACCACCAACCTGAATGGCTTTTATTTTCTTTCTAAATCCTTGTCCGTATTTTTCTATTACTTCATCCAGTGGAGTTCCCATTTCGATTTCATAAATTCCGGGCCGATTAAAAAAGCTATTGAGAGAAACAAGTTTGGTTCCCGTACTTTTGGATGTGCCGATAGAGGCATATTTTCGTCCTCCATTTTCCAGTATCCAAGGGATATTAGCAAAAGTTTCCACATTACTTACCAAGGTGGGTTTTCCATATAATCCGGATTGAGCGGGGTAGGGAGGTCGTACGCGCACTTCGGGACGAAGTCCTTCAATGGAACTCAGCAAAGCAGTTTCTTCTCCACAAATATAGGCACCTTGTCCCTCAATGATTTTCCAACGAAAACCGGGAGTCAGCTTGTTTTTTTCCAGAAAGTCAATGGATTCGGCGATGGTTTTTATGGAGGAAGGATATTCTCCCCGTATGTATAAAATTCCTGTATCCGCTCCGGCGGCAATACCGGAAAGATACATTCCGTACAAAACTTTAAGCGGTTGATTTTCCAGTAGGTACATATCGGAATAGGCTCCGGGATCTCCTTCATCTGCATTACAGACAATGTATTTTTGATTGCTTTTTTCTTTTCTTACGGCATCCAGTTTAAACCAAAAAGGAAAACCGGCTCCTCCACGTCCGCGTAAATTGGACTTTTTCAGTTCGGAAATAATTTTTTCTTCTTGGTTTTTATATTTTCCGGCCAATTGGAAGAAAGTTTCATGGTTTACAGGAGAGGTTAATATATCAAAATGATTATAATCTACCGTATAAATATTATTTGAAGGGAGATCATCTTGTAAGATTTTTTTTAATTCGTTTTCATCTTTTGCTGTATAAGTTTTTCCGTTGTACATAAAAGCATAATTACTATGGCAATGTCCCAGGCATGAAGCATGTCCGATTTCATCTTCTTTAAAAAAGGACAGTAAATTTTGTTTTAATTTATCTTGAGAGCCGGCAGTCATACAAGCTGTACCATTACAAATTCGAACTTTATGTTTTGTATTTTCCTCTTTAAGAAAATCATAAAAAGAAACAGTTCCTGCCACAACGGCTTTTCCCAAATGGAATTCTGAGGCTGTTTCTATCAGTTTTTCAGTTCGATCGGAGGCTAAAGCGGCTTCTGAAATCCGGTCGAATAAATTTTCTTTCAACTCTTTTCTAGCCGATAAGGCTCTCGTATTTTTATTGGCCATAACAAATTGCTTTGTCTCAAATATATAAAAAAAGTCCGAAAGAGAACAATAAAAAAGCGGGTCAAAAACCCGCTTAATATTTATTGATTGACAGACCAAATGGTATAGCTTTTCGGAGGTGCTTGAATTTTAACCCAACCGCCGCTTTGCGTCGTTGGATACCAGTTTGAATTCCCTGTAAAATCTTTGATTTGAGTGGAATACCAATTGGTAGGCACCCATCTTTCCAGCCAGTTATTGGAGTTGTTCAAATAAACAATCAAACCGGGGTTACCGTTATAACCGTTTCTTCTCGCTATATATTCATCATTGTCAGCATATAAAATAGTAGTGGTTCCGGTTGCTTTGTAGTTATGAATCCATATTAGATTATTCATTTTGTTTTTATCCAGCCATTCTTCATAATCCCTGTAAAAAATTGTAGGATAACCTTCATGGGTCAAAATATAAGCGTAGGCAAGCATTTTATTATAAATGATATTGGTGTCATGATTGGAAACAAAGGTTACGGCTTTAAACGGATTTCTTTTCCACATCATATCATCTTTTAGCAGAGAAAGATTATTTCCGTCAAAAGCATCATGCATTTTATAATAGCAAGCGAAATCAAATACACTGCTATTGGCCGAATTTGCCCACCATTCCAAAGTATTTACATTGGAATCCCAATATTCTCCTACTGAAAAACCGCCTATATGACTATTCCATTCTTTGACCACCCAAGGTTCAAATCCTTTGACATAATCAAAACGCCATCCGTCAAATTTCATCACATCACGGTAGTACTTACCTACTCCGTCAGAGCGGTTCCATAACCAATCTTGTACATAGGTTTTGTCATGGCATAAATCGGGAAATCCTCCAAAACTCCCACTGTCATTACTATGCAAATCATTGGGGTGAAAATCATATTGGGAACGCTTGAATTTCCCCGATGCTATTTGAGAAAAATCGGTCCATGTATTGCTTTGCGTGAAATAATTATATTCGGATTGTCCACCGCTATTATGGTTTAGTACGATATCGGCAAATACTTGTATTCCGTAATTATGTGCGGTGGTAATAAGAGTAACCAATTCGGTTTTGGAACCGAATCGTGTTTCTACCGAACCGTTTTGATTGTAATTACCAAAATCAAAATAATCCGTAGGATCATATCCCATCGAGTAGGCACCGTTTTGTCCTTTAGTTGCAGGAGGAAGCCAAATGGATTCGATTCCTGCCTGTTGCCATGAAGGTATTTTTTCCGCAACGGTATCCCACCAGGTTCCACCCGATGGCACGTCCCAATAAAAGGCCTGTATCATTACTCCTCCTCCGGGATAAACACTGGCTTTGGAAAGTTTATTTCCTGTTGAAAATGTTTTTCCGCTATGTTGAGTCACTTGAATGGGAATAATCTCATTTTGATTTAAAGGCTCGGTTTCCTCTTTTTTTATACAAGAATGAAAGAGAAAATATAATAATAGAAAAGTGAATAAATGTGAGATTTTTTTCATTGTAGTATTTTTTAGTTGTTAATCCAGCTAAAAAGTACAAAAAACAGAAAAACAGATATTGAAATAAATCATTTTTATTTCAATACCATAAAAAAAGCGGGTTTTTTACCCGCTTTCAATCAATATATTTATTCAAATTTTTATCCTAAATAAGACTTTAAGATTTTACTTCTGGAAGTATGTTTCAATCTTCGGATAGCTTTTTCTTTTATTTGTCGTACGCGTTCACGTGTTAAATCAAAGGTTTCTCCGATTTCTTCCAAAGTCATCATATGATTTCCGTTAAGGCCGAAATAGAGTTTGATCACATCGGCTTCACGCGGAGTAAGTGTATTCAAAGCTCTTTCGATTTCTGTTCGCAAAGACTCTAACATTAAATCTTTATCGGGGCTGGGAGATTCTCCCGAGCGCAATACATCATAGAGATTGGATTCTTCTCCTTCTACCAAAGGAGCATCCATAGAAATATGTCTTCCGGCGTTTTTCAAAGAAATTTTCACGTCATTGATAGACATATCCAATGCTTCTGCCAATTCTTCCGGAGAAGGAGGTCTTTCGTTTTCCTGCTCCAATTTGGCATACATTTTATTAATTTTATTGATCGATCCGATTTTGTTGAGTGGCAAACGGACAATTCTGGATTGCTCTGCCAATGCTTGCAAAATGGATTGACGAATCCACCAAACGGCATAAGAAATAAATTTAAAACCACGTGTTTCATCAAAACGTTTAGCAGCTTTTATCAAACCCAGGTTTCCTTCATTGATTAAGTCGGGAAGTGTCAAACCTTGATTTTGGTATTGTTTGGCAACCGATACCACAAAACGCAAATTGGCTTTAACCAATTTTTCCAAAGCACGTTTATCGCCTGCTTTGATTTTTTGTGCCAATTCCACTTCCTCATCGGCAGTGATCAAATCTACCTTACCGATTTCTTGTAAATATTTATCAAGGGAGGCGGTTTCCCTGTTGGTTACCTGTTTGGTGATTTTAAGCTGTCTCATATAAATAAATGGTTTTTACTGATGAATGTCACTTATTATTACGTAAGTAATTCATAAATGTTACAAAAAAGGAAATTATTTTTTGGAGAAAAATTTACCAGCTACCCGTAGCTCCGCCGCCACCAAAGCCTCCACCACCGAATCCGCCGGAGAAACCTCCTCCGCCAAATCCTCCGAAACTTCCGCCGCCCCAAGAGGATTTTCCTCCGCTTGAAAAGATTATTGGGCCTCCACCGGAGCTTCGCCAACTGCCTCCGCCGGAATTATCTCCTTTGGAAGAAAAAATTATCAGAAGAATAATAATGATGAAAATAATTAGGAAAACAGGAATTCCTTCACTTTCCTTTTTTTTCGGTTCGGCTTTAAATTCGCCTTGTAATACTTTGATTATACTATCCACTCCTGCATTCAAGCCTCCGTAATAATCACCTTTTCTAAAATAGGGAATAATTTTTTCTTCAATAATTCTGCGCGAAAGAGCATCGGTCAAAAGGTGCTCAACACCATAACCGGTGCGGATAGTGACTTTCCGGTCGTCTTTGGAAACTAAAAGAAAAACCCCGTTTTCTTTGTCTTTTTGTCCGATCCCCCATTTATGTGCCCATTCGGTAGCATAAAGAGAAATATCATCATTCACCTTAGGAATGGTGGCTATAACAATTTGTGTGGAAGTGGAATCATAATATTTACTGATTTTTTGTTCAAGTGCCCTGCATTGTTCCGGAGATAATAAACCGGCGTAATCATATACACTATGGTTTTGTTGCACTTGTAAAGAGGGTTTGGCAGGTAAACCGTCTTCATCAATTTTTAAAGGAGGAACCTTTGTTGTTTGGGCAAAACTTCCCCAGTAGATGAAGCTCAGTAAGAGCATTAATATGTGTGTGTTTTTTTTCAATCAGTAATTTTTTGAGATTTCGTCGGGCAATTCATTAATATCGTTTTGTTGATAAGGAAAATATTTTTTTAATTTTTCTCCTACTTCTTCAATTCCGTCAATCAGGCCTTGTGCATATTTTCTGTTTTTAAAGGAATCAATCACTTTGTTTTTAATGCTATCCCAGAAATCGGGAGGCACTACTTTATTGATTCCTTCATCACCCAAAACGACAAAGACTTTATTGTCTACATCTACATAAAACAAAACACCGTTTTTCTGAACTGTATGCTGCATTCCCAATTCGTTAAATACCTCAATGGCTCTTTGTTTTCCATCGGAGGTGGAATTTTTTTCAAGATGCACACGTATCTCTCCCGAAGTGTTTTTTTCGGCTTTACGAATGGCTTCTACGATTTGTTTTTCCTCCTGTGGATTAAGAAATTCTTCGGGTGTCATTAAAATTCGACTTTGGGTGCTTTTTCGGCTCCTTTATCGCTTTGGAAACGAGCCATCTCTTTGAATCCGAACATGGACGCCAGCATATTCCCGGGGAATTTTTGAATGTATTTATCATAAGTATTTACCGCTTTATTGTAACGGTCTCTTTCCACTTTAATCCGGTTTTCCGTTCCTTCGAGTTGGCTTTGCAATTCGAGAAAGTGTTTATCGGCTTTTAAATCCGGATACTTTTCAACTGTTACCAGCAAACGGCTCAAAGCACCGCTCAATCCTTGTTGGGCTTGTTGAAATTGGGCCATTTGTTCGGGTGTCATATTGGTAGGGTCGATTTTAACCTGGGTTGCTTGTGAACGTGCTTTGATTACCGCTTCGAGTGTTTCTTTTTCGTGTGATGCATAACCTTTTACGGTATTTACCAAATTGGGGATAAGGTCGGCCCTTCGTTGATAGGCACTTTCAACATTTGACCAAGCGGTTTTGGCATCTTCGCGATATTCTATGGCAGTGTTATAAAAACCTACAAAAAAGTTGTAAAGGAAAAATCCCAATACAACCAATACACCTAAAATTCCGAGTGTTTTTTTCATAATTTATTTTTTATTTCGATTAATTCTTTTTTTATGTTTTCCAAGCGTTCGATCACACTTAAATTTTTATTTACTTTTTGTCGTTTTTGTCTCAATTTTTTTTTGGCTCCGTCAAGGGTATAGCCGTTTTCTTTGACCAGATGGTAAATTAATTTAAAATTATCAATATCCGATTTTGTAAATAGTCTTTCTCCTTTTCCGTTTTTTTTGGGCTTGATTAAAAATGAAAATTCTTTTTCCCAGTATCTCAATAACGAAGCATTGACGTCAAAAGCTTTGGCTACTTCATTGATGCGATAATAAATTTTGTCGGGTAATTGAATTTCCATAAGAAGAACGCTTTTTTAACGGCTTTGTTACAAATATACAAATTATTTATCCAAAAAGCGGATTGAGTAAAGTACCGGGTTCTATTTCGCGAATGTCTTCTAAATTGAAATAGATACGCGCCGGAAGCTTTCCTTTTAAAAAGATTTGCTCTCCCTTTTTTTCAATCCAACTTCCTTCTCTTAATGCGACTACGGGAATGGTATTAAAATGCAGATATTCTTTTAAGCGTGTATCTCTTGTTTCTCCCATATGTTTTAATAATTCGGGGGCGGCATCCAGATAATGCGGATTGATATTAAACGGGAAAAGTCCCAGGGTTTTATAGGAAGGCACTTCCACGATAGGCATATCATTGGTAGTTTTCATATTTTGCCCCGTTATATTGGAGCCGGCACTCGTTCCCAGATAGGGAATTCCTTCATTTATTTTCTTTCGTAAAACTTCCCAAAGATTATTTTCATACAGTCTCTTAACCAGAACAAATGTATTTCCCCCGCCCGTAAAAATCCCTCGGGCTTGCAAAATGGCATTTGCCGGGTTTTCAAATTCATGGATACCTTTCAGGCTAATCCCTATTTCTTCAAATTTTTTTC
>JAMOVT010000046.1 GCA_027061855.1 Flavobacteriales bacterium | reverse complement strand
TCATCCCGACAGAGCGCAGCGACGAGGGATCTCTGTTTTATTGCAATAGCCGTGTCTAGTTTTCGATACTATTTTTTCTCATACCTTCGAAAAAATCACTCAAACTGACCCTATTCCTGTTCCCGACTTCCGGCATCGGGTATCCGTCCTTTATCCGTGTCTTGTTCTCGATATATTTTGTCCCCAACAAAGTTGGGGATCGCAAAATACTCGCCGTGCTCCGACGAAGTTGTGAGAACTGATACTATTCCGGTTCCTGATTTCCGGCAAGAAACAAAGCCAATCCGCACCTTTCCCTCGTCCCTTGCCCCTTTTTCCTTTTTCCGCCATACATCCAACATCCTGCATCGGTCATTCAACATCCAACATCCGGCCTTTTCCATATTAGCCTTTTCCCTCCACACTTCCCATATACCCCATAAAAAATATGCGAGCCGGACTGGGCCGGCTCGCATATTGAAACCAAAAAAATACAACTATGAAAAAAACAAAGTTTTATTGTAATCAGATATATACAAAGCCTGTGCCAAAACCGTTTTATGGCTTTTTGTTAATAAGTTAATGAGGAACTTGTCTATTAATTTGATAATTTTACTTTTTTAAAAAGACGGCTTTCATAACCCAAAAAAATCTTCTATGTATTTAATTTTTGATACGGAAACCACAGGTTTACCTAAGAATTTTAATGCTCCTATTACCGATCTGGATAACTGGCCCAGAGTGATACAAATCGCTTGGCAACTGCATGATGAATATGGAAAATTAATAGAACAAAAAGATTTTTTAATTAAGCCCGAAGGTTTCAATATCCCTTTTGAGTCCGAACAGATTCACGGCATTTCCACCGAACTCGCCATGAAAGAAGGAAAAGACTTGAAAGAGGTATTGGAGATTTTTAATGAAAGCCTTTCCAAATCGGAATTTGTAGTTGGACACAATATCCAATTCGACTTAAATGTTACCGGAGCAGAATTTTTACGTGCCGGTATAGAAACTCCTTTAATGGAGATGAAAAAACTCAATACGGCCACAGAAAAAACCGCTGAACTTTGTCAATTGCCGGGAGGACGGGGAGGTCGCTTTAAAATCCCGAAATTAGGCGAATTATACAGGCATTTATTTGGAGAAGATTTTGTAGAAGCGCATAATGCCACTGCCGATGTGGAGGCTACCGCCCGAGTTTTTTTGGAGTTGATACGCAGAGGGGTTTTTACCGAAGAGGAATTGGAAAAACCCTCGGGATATTTACAAAAATTCAGGGAATATAATCCCGAAACTATTTCACTCGTAGGTTTAAAGCATAAGAGTTTTAAAAAATGGAGTGCGGAATTCAAGAGGAAAGAAAAAGATGGCGGTACGGGAAGAAGTCAAGTTGTTTTAGAAGAAGACCTTACGGAAGTAGCCTTTTCCCACCTACATAATCATACCCAATATTCACGTCTGCAATCCACTATAAAAATCAAGGAACTCGTTAAAAAAACCATAGAATACGGCATGCCGGCAGTGGCCATTACCGATGATGATAATATGATGGGGGCCTTTCATTTTGTGGAAGAAATTCTTAAACACAATAAAAACGCCCCGGAACATGAAAAAATAAAACCGGTGGTAGGGATAGAACTGCATGTAGTGGAGGATCATACCGATAAATCCAAAAAGGATACGGGATATCCCACGGTTTTTTTGGCCAAGAACAAACAAGGATACCAAAACCTCGTAAAACTTACCTCTATTGCACAAACGGAGGGGTTTTATTATAATCCGCGAATCGGAAAAGAAACCATTAAAAAATACAAGGAACACCTGATTGTTCTCAGTGGAAATCTCAACGGCGAAATCTCCAAGAAGATTCTTACCATGGGCGATAAGCAAGCAGAGGAAGCGCTCAAATGGTGGAAACAAGAATTCGGAGAGGATTATTATATAGAGTTGATGCGCCACGGCCTGGAAGAAGAGGAGCATGTTAACGGGGTATTATTGGATTTTGCCCGTAAACATGATATAAAAATTGTGGCTACAAATAATACTTATTATCTCGAAAAAGAAGACGCCGATGCACAAGATATTTTGCTTTGTATCCGGGATAATGCAAAAAAATCTACTCCCATAGGACGTGGGCGGGGATTCCGTTTCGGTTTGCCTAATAATGAGTTTTATTTTAAATCTCCACAGGAGATGAAAGAACTTTTTAAAGATTTGCCTCAGGCTATAATTAATACTAATGAAATCATTGATAAAATAGAAATTTATAGCCTGAAAAATGATATTTTGCTGCCGAAATTTGACATCCCCGAAGAATTTAAAGATCCTTTGGATGAAGAGGACGGAGGAAAGCGCGGTGAAAATGCCTATCTGCGTTATTTAACTTATGAAGGAGCCAAAAAACGTTGGGGAGAAATTACTCCCGAGATCAAAGAACGTTTGGATTTTGAGTTGGCAACCATCGAAGAAACAGGCTATCCGGGCTATTTTCTCATCGTACAGGATATTATACGCGAAGCCAAGAAAATGGGAGTAATGGTAGGACCTGGACGTGGGTCGGCGGCGGGTTCTGCCGTAGCTTATTGCTTGGAAATTACCAATGTGGATCCCATTAAATACCAATTGCTTTTTGAACGTTTTCTCAACCCCGAAAGGGTTTCCATGCCCGATATAGATATGGATTTTGACGATGAAGGGCGCGAGAAAGTAATCGAATATGTAATTAATAAATATGGTAAAAACCGGGTGGCACAAATTACAACCTACGGAATGATGGCCGCAAAATCGGCTATTCGTGATGCGGCACGTACCATGGAATTCGACCTCAATGAAACCAATAAATTAGCCAAAAAAGCACATGTGTCCCTGGATTTGATTCTCAACCGGGATGAAGAAAAAATAAAAGCCAAAACCAAGGGGCAAGATCAAGTATCGGAAGCTTTGGAACTGGCCACGATCGCCGGTGGAAACGATCTCGCTGCTCATACCATTCAAACGGCGGGGAAATTGGAAGGCTCTTTGCGTAACCTCGGTTTGCATGCTTGCGGTTTTATCATTGCTCCTACGGATCTCGATAATGTTGTTCCCATTCGTAAAGCCGGTGATTCTGAAATGTATGTGACCCAGTTTGACAACTCGGTGGTAGAAGATGCCGGATTGTTAAAAATGGATTTCCTGGGAATCAAAACCTTGACCGTGATTCGTGATGCCATAAGGATGGTAAAGCAACGCACCGGAGAAGAAATAGATATTGATAATATTACACTTGAAGACAAAAAAACCTATCAACTTTTCCAACAAGGAAAAACAGTGACGGTATTTCAATTCGAATCCGACGGAATGCGTAAACATTTGATGGCATTGAGACCTACCGAATTTGAAGATCTCATTGCCATGGTAGCCTTGTATCGTCCCGGTCCGATGGAAAAAATTCCCAGTTATATACGGCGGAAACACGGACAGGAAAAAGTACAGTACGACCTGCCGGAGATGGAGGAAATATTGAAAAATACTTATGGGATTACCGTTTATCAAGAGCAAGTGATGTTGCTTTCCCAAAAATTAGCCAATTTTACTCGTGGTGAAGCGGATAACCTGCGGAAAGCCATGGGAAAGAAAAAGCACGACCTTCTGGCCAAAATGAAACCCAAATTCATCGAGGGAGGTATGAAAAACGGTCATCCCAAGGAAATCCTTGAAAAAATATGGGAAGATTGGAAAAGTTTTGCTTCCTATGCCTTTAACCGTTCTCATGCGGTGAGTTATGCTATTGTCGCTTATCAAACAGCTTATCTCAAAGCCAATTATCCCTCGGAATATATGGCGGCGGTTCTTTCGCATAACCTCAATGATGCCTCCAAGCTGGCTTTCCTGATGATCGAAACCCGAAGAATGGGAATCCAGGTATTACCTCCCGATATCAATGAATCCGATTATCTGTATACCGTAAATAAACAAGGAAATATCCGTTATGGCTTGGGCGGAGCGGCAAATGTAGGAAGCAAAGCCGTCCAGGCCATTATTGAAGAAAGGGAAGCCAACGGGCCTTATAAAAGTTTTTTTGATTTTATAAAGAGAGTGGATTTAAGACGGGTAAACAAAAGAACCATAGAAAGTTTAATCAAAGCAGGTGCCTTTGATTATTTTGAAGGAACGCATCGCGCCCAATATCTCCAAACGGACAGTAAAGGCGTGAGTTTCTTGGAAAAAGCCATCAAGTTCGGAAATGATTTTAAGAAAAATGAGGCTTCCATGCAAACCTCTCTGTTTGGCAATTCTGCCGATATGCAAATTCCGGAACCCGAAATTCCTCAATGTGAACCTTGGTCCGATTTGGAAAAACTCGAAAAAGAAAAAGAAGTAACCGGTTTATATCTTTCCGGACATCCTCTCGATACTTTTTTGATGCAATACAAATACTATGTACAAAAAAGTATTTACTCCATCAATAAAATGATTAGTACTTTATCCGGTGAAACGGGAAACGAAGAAAAACAAGAAGGAGAAGAACTGGTTGAATCCGAAGAAGACAAAGCGGCAAAAATTGAAGAATACAAACGTTTTGAAATGCTTCTCAACAGAGAAATCACAATAGGAGGGATGGTGACAGGAACTTATGAAAAGGTTTTTAATTCAGGCAGCACCAAAGGAGTAATGATATTGGAAGATTATACGGATTCAATTGAGTTGGAAGCATGGAAAGAAGACTATTTAAAGTATAAACATTTTTTTGTCCCGAAAACTTTTTTGTTGGTCAAAATCACTGTTTACAGGAATTTTCATAACCCGAATCAGTTGCGTATAAGGATTAAAGATATCCAGCTGCTGAGTGATGTATTTGAAAAAAATCCCAAAGATTTGTCAGTGGTGCTGGCAGCCGATTCCGTTACCCGAGATAAGATTAATGAGGTTCATGCTTTAATGGAAAAAAATCAAGGAAATCAAAAAATGTTTGTACAAATTATCGATAAGGAAAATCCTGATCTGAATGTGAAAATGAAAAGAAAGAAAGGCATAAAACTCAGTCCGGAAATGGTAAAATCCCTCGAAAAATTAAAAATTAAATTTAAACTTCAATAAGCCGATGAAACCCATGATGCATAGAGGTAAGGATTATACCCAAGGTTCTATTTTTAAAGCCCTTATTACCCTTTCCATTCCTTTGATTCTCACGAATATTCTTCAAACAGCTTACAATCTAACCGATACTTTTTGGGTGGGAAGATTGGGTTCTTCGGCAGTTGCCGCGGTTTCATTGAGTTTCCCCATCATTTTTATTATGATTTCACTGGGAATGGGAGTGGCCATTGCAGGTTCCATTCTTGCCGCTCAACACAAAGGAGCAAAGAATCATAAAATGATTAACCATATTGCCACGCAAACTTTGGTGGCGGTTTTTTTCTTTTCTTTGCTCTTGGCTACTATCGGATATTTTTTATCACCCGTACTGATTAAAATTATGAAAATAGACCCGCAAGTTTATCAAGATGCGGTGGCTTATCTCAAAGTTTCTTTTATAGGCATGCCTTTTATGTTTTTATTTATGGTTTTTCAATCCATGATGCGCAGTATAGGTGAAGTAAAATTGCCTTTTTATATTGTTTTTTCAACCGTTTTGCTCAATCTTGTTTTAGACCCATTATTTATTTTCGGTTATGATGACCTGATTCCGCCATCAGGAGTGACAGGAGCCGCTTATGCAAGTATAGGTACACAACTTTTGGCTGCTTTTATAGGGTTATATATTTTAATTAAAGGAAAAAAAGGGATTAAAATAGATTTGCATCATTACAAACCGGACAAAGCCTTGCTAAAAAAAATGATACGGATGGGAATTCCGGTATCTATTGAACAAGTAAGCCGTTCACTCGGGATTTTTGCCATGATACTCCTGGTGACAGCTTTCGGGACTCTTGCTTTGGCCAGTTACGGAATCGGTTCCCGGATATTGAGTTTTATAATCATTCCGGCATTTGGATTGGGAATGGCTACTTCTACCTTAGTTGGGCAAAATATAGGAGCAGGGAAACCGGACAGAGTAAAACAAACCATTAAATTGAGCCTGAATATTGCCTTTGGAGTGATGAGTTTTTTCGGTATTCTCTTTTTTATTTTTGCCGAAGATATCGCCCGATTTTTCATCCCCAAAGATCCGGCGGCTATCAAAGAAAGTGCCGTTTTTATAAAGCATATTGCGGTATCTTTCGGATTTATGGGAATATTAATTGTATTGGTAGGAGCTTTTCGTGGTGCGGGCAAAACGAAAATTTCGATGTTACTCACCCTTTTTTCGGTTTGGATTTTGCGTTTTCCTTTGGCTTATTTCCTGTCGAAATATACTTCCCTCGGATTGCGGGGGATATGGCTGTCTTATCCTTTGACAAATATTGTCACGGCTTTATTGGGGCTTTTAATTTTGTGGAAATACCATTGGTTGACAGAGATAAAAAAGGCATATTAAGAAGTTTTATAAATTTATAACCGGTTTTTATATATCAGCCCTTGACATTGATACTTAAAATGTTGTATATTTGCGGCTCAATAAAAAATTAGAAATTATGCCTACAATTAATTTGGATTTACAAAAATTTAAAGACGAAATCTTTGATTACGAAAACGAAAAAGAGTGGAAATATAAAGGAGATGTTCCTGCAATTATAGACTTTTGGGCAGACTGGTGTCAACCATGTAAAATGGTAGCACCAATCATGGAAAACCTTGCAGATAAATATGAAGGTAAATTAAAAGTCTATAAAGTAGATACGGAAAAAGAAAGAGAATTAGCCGGAATGTTCGGTATCAGAAGTATTCCCAGTATTCTTTTTATTCCCGTTGAAGGAACTCCCATGATGCAACCCGGAGCTCTTCCCGAAAATGTTTATGATGAAATCATCGCTAAAGAACTTTTTAAAGAAGGAGGAGAGAACAAAGAAGAAAACAAAGAAGAGAAATAAATTTTTTTTCTTGAAGATAAAAAATCCGCTTGAAAGCTTTCAAGCGGATTTTTTATGAAATAAACCGATTATAAATTTGATACTTTGTACTAAACCGAAGATAATTATTCCGACAATAAAACCTACAATCAAATCTTTTAGAATAGTGGGGACAGGGATTTCCAAGTGATGCAAATAGGGAATATTATGAAGATATATTCCACCTGCCACCAAAAATAAAGCCACTGTTCCGACAATCATCAAAAGACGAATAATATAAGGCATAGCCTGAATAAGCCAAGTCCCAAATTTGGAAAGGAATTTTGTGCGAGCCAATTTTTTCAATTTTAAACCTATATCATCCAATCGGATGATTAAAGCCACTATGCCATATACTCCCAAAGTGGCAATTAATGAAACAATCGTAACAACTGCAATTTGTTGAATAAGAGGCAAATCCTTTACCAGGCTAAGAGTTAGGATGATGATTTCAATGGAAAGAATAAAATCCGTTTTTATGGCCGATTGAATTTTTTTCTTCTCGAATTCCAATATATCTTCCTTTTCCAAACTTTCAGGGCCGGTTTTAATTTTTTTCTTTTCCCGATGAAAAAGCCATTCATATACTTTTTCAAAACCTTCATAGGCAAGATAAGCCCCTCCCACCAGTAAAATATAAGGCAAAGCTTGTGGAAAAAAAGCATTGAGAACAAAAACAAATGGAAGAATAATCAATTTGTTTTTGATAGATCCTTTGGTTATGGCTATAATAACGGGAATTTCCCTTTCCGAAGCGAATCCGGCTGCTTGTTCTGAATTCACAGCCAAGTCATCTACCAATATACTGGAAGTCTTTTTGGCTGCAACTTTACTCATTGTCGCTATATCATCCAATAAGGTTGCTACATCATCCAAAAGGGCAAAAAATCCTGAAGCCATATTCTTTTTTTTAAAATAATGATCCCTGTCCGGGATCTTTTAATCTTCCCAAATGTTTATAAGCCAATTCGGTTGCTTCCCGTCCACGGGGAGTGCGCATCAAAAAACCTTCTTGAATCAGGAAGGGTTCATATACCTCTTCAATCGTTTCGGCATTTTCTCCAACCGCAGTGGCTAAAGTACTAATTCCTACCGGTCCACCTTTGAATTTATCAATAATCGTAGTGAGAATTTTATTATCCATTTCATCGAGACCGTGTTCATCAACATTTAAGGCTTTTAAGGCATATTTTGCTATATCGATACTGATTTTTCCATCTCCTTTGATTTGAGCAAAATCTCTTACCCGTCTTAATAATGCATTGGCAATCCGTGGAGTACCGCGACTACGCCCGGCAATTTCAATGGCAGCTTCCATGGTGATGGGCACTTTTAATATGCCGGCACTCCGTTGGATAATGGTAGTAAGTAACTCTTTTGAATAATAATTAAGACGCGAATTGATTCCGAACCGGGCGCGCATCGGTGCTGTCAAAAGCCCTGAACGAGTAGTGGCACCTATCAATGTAAAAGGTTCCAAATGGATTTGTACCGAACGTGCATTAGGTCCGCTTTCAATCATGATATCTATCCGGTAATCTTCCATTGCCGAGTATAAATATTCTTCGATAACAGGAGATAAACGATGAATTTCATCGATAAATAAAACATCACGCTCTTCGAGATTGGTCAATAATCCGGCCAAGTCTCCGGGTTTGTCTAAGACCGGTCCGGAGGTAATTTTGATGTTTACTCCCAATTCATTTGCCAAGATATGCGCCAAAGTGGTTTTTCCCAGCCCCGGAGGACCGTGAAATAAGGTGTGATCCAAAGCTTCGTTTCTCAAATTTGCTGCTTCGACAAATACTTTTAAATTTTCAATTACTTGATCTTGACCCGTGAAATCGTCAAAACTTAATGGTCTTAACTTCTTTTCGAGTTCCAACTCTTCTTTATGAAGATGTGATTTGTCTGGATCCAAAGGACTGTTTAGCATGAATGTTTCATTTGGTAAATTCAAAAATACAAAAATAAAACTATAATTTATATTGGGTATTTATCTTTTTTAATACGGATTATTCTTGTTAAATTTGTGAAACTTCAAATAAAAAATTATGTATAGCGATAAATTTAAAACCTACTTACAAAACGAATTAAAAGAAATAGAATCGGCAGGACTTTTTAAGAAAGAACGCATTATTACTTCTCCACAAGGAGCGGAAATTACCTTGGATACCGGACAGAAAGTATTGAACTTTTGTGCCAATAATTATCTGGGTTTGGCAGATAATTCAAATGTGATCAAAGCCTCACAAAAAATGATGGATCTTAGAGGTTACGGTATGGCTTCCGTAAGATTTATCTGTGGAACCCAGGATATACATAAGGAACTTGAAAAACGTATTGCCGATTTTTATCAAACAGATGATACCATTTTATATGCAGCCGCTTTTGATGCAAACGGAGGTGTTTTTGAACCCTTATTCGGCCCCGAGGATGCTATTATTTCAGATGAGTTGAATCATGCTTCAATTATTGATGGAGTGCGTCTGACAAAAACTGCCCGTTACCGTTTCAAAAATAATGACATGGAAGACTTGGAAGAACAATTAAAAAAAGCCAATGAGGCCGGACATCGTTTTAAGATAATTGTTACCGACGGAGTTTTTTCAATGGATGGCGTAGTAGCTCAATTGGATAAAATAGTGGAATTGGCAAAAAAATATGATGCACTGACCATGGTAGATGAGAGTCATGCAGTGGGTGTGATCGGTCCCACCGGAAGAGGGACGGTAGAGCTTAAAAAGGTGATGGGAGAGATAGATATTATTACCGGTACACTCGGAAAGGCATTAGGCGGTGCTATGGGAGGTTATACTACCGGCAGGAAAGAGATTATTGAAATGTTGAGACAAAGATCGCGACCTTACCTGTTTTCCAACTCCTTAGCTCCCGGTATTGTAGGAGGAGCGCTGGAAGTTTTTGATATGATTTCCGACAACAGCGAATTGAAAGAGAAGTTGGATTGGAACACTAAATATTTTAAAGAGGGAATGGAAAAGCTCGGTTTTGATATAGGAAAGAGTGAATCACCCATTATTCCCGTTATGCTTTATGATGCAAAATTATCCCAGCAAATGGCAGATGATTTGCTCAAAGAAGGAATTTATGTAATCGGATTCTTTTATCCCGTGGTTCCCAAAGGGAAAGCTCGTATCAGGGTTCAACTTTCAGCCGCACATTCCAAAGAAAATCTTGATAAAGCACTCGCCGCTTTTGCCAAAATAGGCAAAAACTTAAAAGTTATTCGTGAATAATAGTGTTAAAATCGAAAAAAATGTTATTTTTGTAGTAAAATTTAAAACAAAAGGATATGAAAAAATTAAATCAATTATTATTCTTGGGTTTAATATTGCTAGGAACATTAGCAATAAATGCACAAGACAAAAACAACCCTTGGATGGTTAAATTAGGGTTAAACGCTGTGGATTTCTATCCCACAGGGCAAAAAGATTACTCCTATATCAGCAATGACTTCGGAGCGCAATTTTTTAACTTTGATCATTATAATGCAGCCTATGCAATCTCTGATGCCAGAGTAGGTCGTTATTTAGGAGATAACTTTAGTTTGGTAGCATCTTTTAAAGCCAATAAAATTGACAAATTAGGAACTAAAGCGGTTTCGGATTGGGCATTTACTAATTTAAATTTAGATGTAAAATATAATATTTGTAAAGCTGGAAAAGTTTTTAATCCTTATATTTTTGCCGGTGGAGGTTACACTTGGTTAGACAAGATGGATGCCGGAAATCTTAACGGAGGTTTAGGTTTGGAATACTGGATGAATGAAAACATCGGGTTATATGTAGAATCTGCATATCACCATACTTTCGATACCAATTTACTTCCTTATTTCCAACACTCAGTAGGACTTGCCGTTAAATTTGGTGGTTCTGATAAAGACGGTGACGGAGTATACGATAAAGATGATGCTTGTCCCGAAGAAAAAGGATTGGAAAAATTTAATGGATGTCCCGATACTGATGGAGACGGAATCATTGATTCTGAAGATGCTTGTCCCGAAGTGGCCGGTTTGGCTTCATTACAAGGATGTCCTGATGCAGATGGTGACGGTGTTACCGATGCCAAGGATGCTTGTCCTAATACTGCCGGTTTAGCTGAATTAAACGGTTGTCCCGATGCAGATGGAGACGGTGTTGCAGATAAAGATGATAAATGTCCTGAAGTTGCCGGTCCTGCCGATAATTATGGATGTCCTTATCCTGATACTGATAAAGACGGTGTACTTGACAAAGATGATGCTTGTCCTGAAGTTGCCGGTCCTGCTTCTAACCAAGGTTGTCCTGAAGTGACAGAAGAAGCAAAAGCTCAATTGAATGAATACGCTAAAACTATTTATTTTGATTCAGGTAAAGCTACATTCAAACCCGAAACAATACAAACTCTTGACAATATCGTTATCATCATGAAAGAATATCCTACGGCTAAATTTGTAGTTGAAGGACATACTGATAGTGTTGGTAGAGCAGATTTTAACCTTAAATTATCTCAAAAAAGAGCAGAAGCTGTTGTTGAATATTTGAAATCTCACGGAGTTAAGTCTCAGTTGGAAGCCATTGGATATGGTGAAACAAAACCTATTGCTTCTAACAGAACTCGTTCTGGAAGAGCTAAAAACAGAAGAGTGGAAATTATCTTAGTGAAATAAGGTACTCTTAATCATATATAGAAAAAAGCCGGGCAATTTGCCCGGCTTTTTTATTAAATAACAGTTTAATTTTTAGAAGAGTTCAAGTACTCTTTCAGCTGGTCGCGCCAAGACAGCTTTGTTTTTATAAATCACAATAGGCCTTTCAACCAATTTAGGGTATTTGGCCATAGCTTGGATCACTTCTTCATCACTTAAATCTTTTCCTTTATAATTTTCCTTCCAGATACTCTCTTTTGTACGTACCAAATCAATAGGTTTTATTCCCATCATTTTGATTACCTGTTTTAACTCTTCTACTGTTGGAGGATTATCCAGATATTTTCTAATTTCTAACTCCAAGCCTTTTTCATTAGCTATTTTTTCTGCCATTGCCAGTCCCTCACGGCTTTTTTTGCATCGAGGGTTATGCCAAACAATTATTTTTGCCATATTTTCTTATTTTAGTCTTCGGTTATTTCTTTGTCGTCTTCTAAATCTTCCTTTTCTTTATCAAAGCTATCCTTTATGTCTTCTTTGACTTCTTTTGCCTTTTCTTTAAGTTCTTTGCTTTTTTCGATAATTTCTTCTTTTGCTTCTGCAGCTTTCTCCTTTACTTTCTCTGCTATTTCCGAAGCTTCTTCACGCAACTCTTTGGTTTCCTCTATAAGTTCTTCTTTTGCTTCCTTTGCTTTCTCTTTCATCTCTTCCAAAACTTCTCCGGCATCTTCCTTGAAATCTTCTATTTTTTCTTCTGCTTTTTTTGCTGTTTCTTTTAAAACATCATTGGCTTCTTCAACCAATTTTTCTCCTTTGGTTTGCGCTTGGCCAAACATTTTTTTTAATGAATCTAGTAGTCCCATAGTTCTATTTTTTTTTGGGTTTATAATTTCTTTCCATAAGCCAGATCTCCGGCATCTCCAAGACCGGGAATAATGTAGCCTTTTTCGTTTAAATGCGAGTCAAAATCAGCAATCCATAAATGCGCATTTTCCGGCATATGTTCCCGGACATAGTCTATTCCTTCTTTTGAGCCTATAAGTGATATAATATGCACGGCTTTTGGATTGCCTAATTCTGTAATCTTTTTATATACTCCGATTAATGATTTTCCCGTAGCCAGCATCGGATCCACAAGTACCAGAACTTTTCCTTCTATAGAGGGGCTTGCTATATAATCGATCTGTATCTCAAAATCGTTACTTTCTTCTCTATGCTTTCGATAAGCTGAAATAAAAGCGTTTTCGGCATTGTCAAAAATATGCAGCACGCCCATATGCAAAGGGAGGCCTGCTCTTAGTATTGAAGCCAATACAACTTTATCGTCCAAAACTTCCATTTGTTTCACTCCTAAGGGAGTTTGAATTTTTTCCGGTTTATAATTGAGTGTTTTGCTCAACTCATAAGAAATAATTTCTCCCATTCTTTCAATATTCGTGCGAAAACGCAGACTGTCTTTTTGTATTTCCCTATCCCGGATTTCGGCTAAAAATTTGTTTAAAATAGAGGGTTTTTCAGATACGTGATGGATTTTCATTTTTTCTTTTTTTTGCTAAATAAAACCCTTGACCGTTAAATCAAGGGTGAGTTACTATTTATACTTTCTTTTTCAAAATTAAAATTATCTTCTGTTGTTGTAAATTTGGAGATAGTATATTAAAGTGGCTAATGAACTCAAAGCGGCTACCACATATGTCCGGGCGGCCCATTTAAGAGCATCGGCAACTCCTTTTCTTTCTTCTTGATCTACAATTCCTTTTTCTATCAGCCATTTTTTTGCGCGATTACTTGCATCGTATTCCACAGGTAAAGTAATAAAACTGAATAAAGTTGTAAGTGCAAATAAAACAATACCCGCCAATAATAACTGAGGAAAAGTTTTTACCAATAGAATACCGGCAATTAAAATCCATGTGATTAATTTTGAAGAGAATTGCACTACGGGTACGAGTGTAGAACGTAGGCGGAGCCAAGGGTAATTCCGAGCATGTTGCACGGCATGACCGCATTCATGAGCCGCAACCGCTACGGCAGCCACACTATTTGAGTTATATACCGGTTCACTTAAATTAACCGTTTTTTTCAAAGGATGATAGTGATCCGTTAAATAACCCGGGGTGGAGATAACTTTTACATCAGTAATCCCATTATCTTCTAACATCATTCTGGCAACTTCCGCGCCGGTATATCCTTTTTTTAAGCGAATCTTTCCGTAATATTCAAATTTGCTTTTTAGTTTGTGTTGGACATACATTCCAATGCCTCCAATAAGCAAAATCAACAAATAGGTGCCCATATTTCCACCACCTAACATTATTAATATATTCATATAATTTGTTTTTTTCTATATATATTTACAAAAATTATACCGCTACAAAGATATGGATTCCCTGCTTATTTATCCATTTTAATGGTGAGAATATTTTTTTGTGCTTTGTTTACGATTCTTTCAGCTATACTATCCGATAAAAAATGCATAATTCCTTGTCTTCCATGTGTTGCCAAAGCGATTAGATCGGCACCAATCCGGTCAGAATAATTAAAAATACCTTCCTGTACGGTATAATCATCATAAAGTACCTTTTTAAAACAATCGTATTCCGGAACTTTTTTCAAGAAGTTATTCATGATTTCTTCCAGTTCGGCAGTAGATTTGAAATTGGAAATGGTATTTACTCTCAATAGATGGATTTCGGGCTTGAAAATCTTTAAAAACTCCATTAACTTTTTAAATGCCGGAATATTTTCGTCCGTAAATTTACTGGCATAAACCACTTTTTCTATTTTAAATTTATCAGCAGGTTCTTTTATGACCAGAACGGGTATTTTCGAAGTTCTTACTACTTTTTCGGTATTCGAGCCTACAAAAAAGTCTTCTAATCCTGTTGTTCCGTGAGAACCGATTACAATGGCATCAATATCATTTTTTTCGGCAAATTCAGTAATACCTTCTACCGGATTATCTACCAAAACATTTTCATAAACCGTAATTCCGTTGAGAAAATCCTTATCGAGAAATTCATCAAATTGCTCGTGAGTTTGTTCAAACATCCGTATAGCAACCGGTCCTGTTGGGACATACCTTCCCATTGTCACATCTATTTCACTTTCAGGAATATCAATAAGATGTATAGTGTGTATTTCCGCTCCGGTCATCTTAGCAATATTTGCCGCAACCTTTAAAGCTTCTTCCGATTTGGGAGAAAAGTCAACGGGAACAAGTATTTTTTTCATAATTCTTTATTTTTTATAAAATTAAAAAAAAATCTCTTAATTATCAAATCAGCTTGTCATTATTTTGTAAAAATGTATAAAACGTAAAAACTTGACTTTCTATTAAAATTTTTTGTATCTTTGCACTGATTAACAAATGGAAGTAAGAATGAGAATGGGGACAGGCGTCCCCTATTTTTATATTTAAGATTATGAGTGTAAAAGAAAAAGCCTTTCAGCTATTGGAAGAGAAACTAAAAGAACGTCCGGATTTATTCCTGATTGATTTTGAAGTTTCGGACAATAACGATATCAAAATCATCTTGGATGGTGATCATGGCGTGAAAGTTCAGGATTTGGTAGATGTTAGCCGTGCAATAGAGCATAATATGGATAGAGAAGAGGAGGATTTCTCATTAACGGTATCCTCTTTTGATATTTCCAAAGCCTTTCATCATATTCGTCAATATAAAAAAAATCTTTCCCGTTCGTTGAAAATAAAAACCGAAGAAGGAGAAAAGGAAGGAAAACTGATTGAAGTGGATGAGGATGGAATTACAATCGAATATAAAATGCGTGTACCCAAAGAAACGGGAAAAGGAAAACGCAATATAGTCAAACAAGAAAAAATACCTTTTGATAAAATTAAAGAATCAAAAGTGGTAATAAAATTTTAAATTAAATTGAGTTATGAATAACAAAGAATTGGTCGAAGCTTTTTTGGAATTTAAAGACGAGAAAAACATAGATAACGCAACTTTACTAACTATCTTAAAAGATGTAATAGCTCATGCTTTGCGTAAGAAATTCGGAATTGTAAAAAAGAAAAAGGACGGAGAAGAACCCGATGAAGATAATTTTGACATTATCGTAAACCCCGGTAGAGGGGAATTGGAAATCTGGGTATATAAAACCGTAGTTCCCGATGACCAAGCGGAAATAAACGAACACCAGGAAATCCGTCTTTCCGATGCAAAAAAAATAGATCCTGACGTTGAAGTCGGTGATCAAATCGAACAGGAATTTAACTTATTGGATTTAGGACGGAGAGGTATTACCGGTTTGAAACAAAACTGGAAAAACAAATTGATGGAACACAGTTTCCTTAATTTACATAAATTTTTTAAAGAAAGAGAAGGAGAAATTTATACAGCCGAAGTACATCACGTAAATAATAAAAAAAGAGATGTATATTTGATCGATGATGAAGGCAATGAAATTATTTTGCCCAGAGACAAACAAATTCCTTCGGATCGTTTCCGTAAAGGAGATCATGTAAGAGGAGTCATTGAAAAAGTGGAAATGCGAGACAATAAGCCTTTGATTATCATGTCTCGTACTGCCGATGAGTTTTTGGAAAGACTGTTTGAACAGGAAATTCCCGAGGTATTTGACGGTTTGATTTCTATTAAACGTATCGCCCGGATTCCGGGTGAAAAAGCCAAAGTGGCAGTAGATACATATGATGACCGAATTGATCCCGTAGGAGCTTGTGTAGGAGTAAGAGGTTCTCGTATTCATGGAATTGTAAGAGAATTGGGCAACGAAAATATTGACGTAATCAATTATACGGACAATGACAAATTGTTTATTCAACGAGCATTGGGACCTGTAAAAATTCAGCGTTTGGAAATCGGAGAGAATGAAAACGGAAAGAAAACGGCCTTTGTATATATGAAGCCGGATGAAATTTCCAAAGCAATCGGAAAAAAAGGACAAAACATACGTTTGGCTTCCGCCATTACCGGATATGATATTGAGATTCAAAGGGAAGATGATGAGTATGATGTGAAATTGACAGAATTTTCTGATGAAATAGATGAATGGATTATCAAAGAATTCCAAAAAATAGGATTGGATTACGCCAAGAGTATTTTGGCCCAAGATGTTGATGATCTTGTACGAAGAACCGATTTGGAAGAAGAAACCATTTATGAGGTGATGAGAATTCTCAAAGAAGAATTTGAGAACGATTAAATTTTATTCTAAAAAACAGGGTAAAATAAAAATAAATTAAAATAAAGTAATAGTATTAAAAGAATGGCAAAAAAACTCACCATAAGGCAAGTAATGAA
Organism: Flavobacteriales bacterium; assembly: GCA_027061855.1. Taxonomy (GTDB): domain Bacteria; phylum Bacteroidota; class Bacteroidia; order Flavobacteriales; family Flavobacteriaceae; genus JALSPZ01. Next base: position 23,756 of record JAMOVT010000046.1, on the reverse strand, counting down.
CGAGTGTAATATAGGAAGATCCACTATTTTGGATTTTCTGGAAAACAAAGGGGTGAAATTGGCTAAAAAAACGCCAAATTCTCCTATTTCCGAAGAAGTCTATATTATGCTGTTGGAAGAGTTTGCTGAAGACAAAACCGTGCTTGAAAAAGCCAGGAAGGTTAGAGAAGAACAGCAAAAAGAAAAAGAGATCATTCAAAAAGAAAGGGAAGAGTCCGCTCCTAAAAAACCTGAACCAGTTGAAGAGAAACAACCTTTGATTCAAAAACCGAAAATAGTCGGAAAGGTAGATCTTGACACAAAGAAGAAGCCAAAAGAAGAAGCTGTACAGGAAGAAATTGTTGACAAAAAGAATGAGGTTGTTTCAACAGAGCCGGTTAAGGAAGAAAAAGCAGAGACAGAAGTAAAACCTGTTCAAGAAGAAAAGCCGGTTGCAAAAATAAAAGAAAAGGTAGCGGTCGAAACCAAAAAAATTAAAAAAGCTCAAGCCATTGAAACTCCGGTAGAAGAAACCCCTGTTTCCGAAGAGACTCCAAAAGAGGAGAAGCCCGAAGAGCCCAAAGAACTAAAAACGCAATATCAAAAACTTCAAGGTCCTAAACTAACGGGAGAAAAAATAGACTTGAAGAATTTTGAAAAGAAACCTAAGAAGAAAGACGACAAAACCGAAGACGCCAAGAAGAAGAAAAAACGAAAACGAGAGCGAGTACCTGTTTCCCGTCACGGAGGAAGGTCAAATGACAATAGACAACGCGGACGTTCAAACTATAAAAAACCGGTTGAGAAAAAAGAAGTTTCGGAAGAGGAAATCAAAAAACAAATCAAAGAAACACTTGAAAGACTTCAAGGAGGTAGAAAATCCAAGCGTTCAAAAGTAAAGAAAGAAGGACGTCAAAAACGTAGAGCCAAAGAATTGGCCGAACAAGAAAAAGAACAACTCGAAAGCCAAATTCTGAAAGTAACGGAATTTATTACCGTAGCCGATTTGGCTAATATGATGGATGTTCCCGTATCAGATGTAATCAAAGTATGCTTTGATTTAGGTATTATGGCGACGATGAATCAACGTTTGGATGCGGAAACTCTGAGCTTGGTAGCCGATGAATTCGGTTATGAAGTAGAATTTGTAGATGTAGAAGAAGAAACTTCCGAGAAAGAGGAGGAAGACAAACCCGAAGATTTGGTGCCTCGTCCACCGGTTGTTACCATTATGGGACATGTCGATCACGGAAAAACTTCTTTATTGGATTATATTCGTAATGCCAATGTGGTAGCCGGAGAATCCGGAGGAATCACACAACATATCGGTGCCTATAAAGTTGAGTTGCCGAATGGAGAGAAATTAACATTTATCGATACTCCCGGTCACGAAGCCTTTACGGCTATGCGTGCACGTGGTACCAAAGTAACCGATGTCGCCGTGATTGTAATTGCTGCCGATGATGATGTAATGCCTCAAACCAAAGAGGCCATCAGTCATGCACAAGCAGCCGGAGTGCCTATGGTATTTGCAATCAATAAAATTGACCGTCCTACTGCAAATCCTGATAATATCAGGCAACAGCTGGCCAATATGAATATCCTTTTGGAAGATTGGGGAGGAAAATATCAGTCACAAGAAATTTCGGCTAAAACCGGTCAGGGAGTAGATGAACTGTTGGAGAAAATTTTATTGGAAGCCGAATTATTAGAACTGAAAGCCAATCCTAAAAAACATGCCAGTGGTACTGTTTTAGAGGCAGCATTGGATAAAGGCCGTGGATATGTAGCCGATATTTTGGTGCAAAACGGTACTTTGAAAATAGGTGATTATGTGTTAGCCGGAAAATATCATGGTAAAATTAAAGCCATGTATGATGAACGGGATAAAAAAGTAAAAGAGGCTGGACCTTCTACACCTGTTAAAGTACTGGGACTCGATGGTGCTCCTGCCGCAGGCGATAAATTCAAGGTATATGAAGATGAACGTGAAGCTAAGAAAATAGCTCAAAAACGTGACCAATTAATCCGTGAGCAACAACTTCGAACTCAAAAACACCTTACACTTGATGAAATCGGAAGACGTATTGCTCTTGGAGACTTCAAAGAATTGAATTTGATTATCAAAGGGGATGTGGATGGCTCAGTGGAAGCATTGGCCGATTCTTTACAAAAACTTTCAACAGAAAATATCAATGTGAAAATTATTCATCGGGGAGTAGGACAAATTACCGATTCCGATGTAATGTTGGCAGCCGCTTCGGATGCGATTATCATCGGATTTAATGTGCGACCTTCTTCCAGTGCCCGTAAATTGGCCGAGCAAGAAGGAGTACAAATCAAAACTTACTCCATTATTTATGATGTAATAAATGATGTAAAGGAAGCTATGGAAGGCATGCTTTCTCCCGAAATCAAAGAGGAAGTAACCGGAACGGCAGAAGTGAGGAATACTTTCAAAATTTCCAAAGTGGGAACAGTTGCCGGATGTATGGTAACTTCCGGTAAAATTTATAATAATTCTCTTGTACGAGTAATTAGAGACGGTATTGTTATTTATGATGGAGAATTGGCTTCTTTGAAGCGTTTCAAAGACGATGTAAAAGAGGTTTCAAAAGGTTATGAATGTGGATTAATGGTGAAGAATTATAACAATATTGAAGAGGGAGATGTGATAGAAGCCTATCAAAAATATGAAGTGAAAAAGAAATTGTAAATTAATCTTTTTATAAACACACACGGGCGGCTGATTCAGCCGCCCGTGTGTGCTTATAAATAAATACTTCTTATTCTTTATTTAATTCCGCTTTAAAATCATCGATATTTTTCTGAGAATCGGTCTTGCATTTTTGTTTGAGTTTTTTCATATCCGGATTCCATGAATTACCGTCAAAAAATTCCAAGCCTTTAAAGTCACGCATTTTATACATGGCTTTTTCTCCATAGCAAGTACCTAAATAAACTTCTTTTAAATTTTGTTCTTTTGCCCATTCAATGCTTTTGTACATCATCCATTTTCCCAATCCGGGTTGAGGAAAATCGAGATCATAAAAAGAAAACCAGTAATGAAAAATTTCCCCGGTTAAAACGGCAAAAACATAGCCGAGTAATTTCCCGTCGGAGGTGGTAAATTGAAGGATATCGGTGAAATAGGGCCAGTTTAAAACATACTCCAAGCGTTCTTTACTCATATTTCCGTCAAAACGGGCAGAGGCATATGCATAACAGAAATCTTTAAAGCCTTCCTTATGAATCAGTTCGGACTTATTTATGCGCTTTATTTGGGGTTCATAAACTTGCATTTTTTTATTTAGCCTCCGGTTTTCAGAAGTTTCTTTGAAATTTTCCAAATTTACCCGAAGGCTACGTGCCAAATAATAATGAGGTTTTTTCAGGCTTAAAGAATTGCTGTAAGGCAAAAAACCTTTGCGATAAATCATATCGGTTTCCTCAGCCTTCTCCTGCTCACAATAAACAGCATAATTAAAAGTGTATGTTTGATATTGAGGAACACTTTCCGAAAGAAAAATTTTCATAAGATTCAGTTTACAGAACTACTCCTTGTCTTTGATAATTTGCAAGTGAAGTTCTTCCAATTGTTCTTGACTAATAGTATCCGGGGCATCGATCATCACATCTCTACCTGCATTATTTTTAGGGAAAGCAATATAGTCGCGTATGGTTTCTTGCCCTCCTAAAATAGCTACCAGACGATCCAATCCGAAAGCCAATCCACCATGTGGGGGCGCCCCGTATTCAAAGGCGTTCATTAAGAATCCGAATTGTTTTTGAGCTTCTTCGTCGCTAAAACCTAATAGGTTCAGCATTTTGGCTTGCATCTGCTTGTCGTGTATACGAATGGATCCACCGCCTATTTCGTTTCCATTTAATACCAAATCATAGGCATTGGCACGTACTATTCTGGGATCTTTGGTATCTAGCAGATGTGCATCTTCCGGCTTAGGAGCGGTAAAAGGATGGTGCATGGCATGATATCGTTTTGTTTCTTCATCCCATTCCAATAGCGGGAAATCAACTACCCAAAGCGGAGCAAATTCATCCGGTTTGCGTAAACCCAATTGTTCTGCCATTTCCATACGCAGAGCACTTAATTGTGTTCTTGTGGTATCTAAATCACCCGATAAAACCAAAATCAAGTCACCCGGTTTGGCATTTGTAATTTCTGCCCATTTTTTTAAATCTTCTTGGGTATAGAATTTGTCAACCGAAGATTTGAAACTTCCGTCTTCATTATATTTTACATAGACCATTCCTTTGGCGCCGATTTGAGGCCGTTTCACCCAATCGGTGATTTTATCTATTTGTTTTCTAGTATAATTTGCTGCTCCCGGAACGGCGATTCCCAAAATGGCTTCTTGCTGGTCAAAGACATTAAAGCCTTTTCCTTTGGCGGCTTCCGTTAGATCTCCGAATTCCATTCCAAAGCGAATATCCGGTTTGTCATTCCCATACTTACGCATGGCTTCATCATAGCTCATACGTGGGAATTTTTCTATTTCGATTCCGTGAATTTCTTTTAAGAGATGTTTTACCAAACCTTCAAATGTATTGAGGATATCTTCCTGTTCCACAAATGCCATCTCGCAATCGATTTGTGTAAATTCAGGTTGTCTGTCGGCACGTAAATCTTCATCACGGAAACATTTTACTATTTGCATGTATTTATCCATACCTCCTACCATCAATAATTGCTTAAAAGTCTGTGGAGATTGAGGCAAGGCATAAAAATGTCCGGGATGCATACGCGAGGGTACTACAAAATCACGGGCTCCTTCGGGAGTGGATTTAATCAGATAAGGGGTTTCCACATCGATAAAACCTTGATCTGTTAAATAATTTCTTACTGCTTGGGTTACTTTGGAACGGAAGATTAATTTTTCCTTTACAGGGTTTCGTCGTATATCCAGGTAACGGTATTTCATTCTCAATTCCTCTCCACCATCAGTTTGATCTTCAATTGTGAAAGGAGGAGTTTTTGCTTCGTTTAATATATTTAATTCGTCGACCAATATTTCTATATCTCCCGTAGGGATCTTTTTATTTTTACTGGCTCGTTCTATGACTTTTCCTTTGGCTTGTACGACAAACTCACGACCGAGTTTACGCGCTTGTTCAAGAAGTTCTTTGTTTTCTTCATTGAAAGAAAGTTGGGTAATTCCATACCTGTCTCGTAAATCCACAAAAATAACCGAGCCCAAATCTCTTACCTTTTGTACCCAACCGCTAAGGGTAACTTCTTGTCCTATATGTTCTGCATTTAATTCGCCGCAGGTGTGTGTTCTATACATTCTCTTTTAATTTTTAAATGCTACAAAAATACATCAATAATATAGATTAAAAAAATTCATATAATAGATTAAAAATTTTAAAAAATCCGTTCTACTTTCCAATTCTCATTCACCCAAAGGCCAATAATTTCTTCATCAGTATATCCCCATTTTTTTATTTGCTCCATACTTTTTTTTATCTGTTCCAGTTGGACTTCCTTAGGCTGCGGATTGCCGGCACAATCATAATGTCCAACTACAAAAACATGCTTGGAATGGTGTTTGTGAATCGAAATATCCATTCTTTTTTTGATGGCTTCAATCACTTTTTCCTCCTTATCATCGGCTATTATTTTAATAGGACCGGCTTCTGTTATAAGGTCGGGGTAATCGAGGTCATAATTTTCTATAATCCATTCCAAAACGGGAATTTGAATACGTCCGTCCATACAGGTGACTACCGTGGCAAATTTGTCGATATCCAAGTATTTCATTATTCTCTTTTTTTATGGTTAAACTTTTTTACTCCGGCTCTGATTTCAATGTCTAAAATATTGGCCGGTGGAATAAGCGGACAAGACCATCTATGGCTATAAGCACAATAAGGATTATAAGCTTTGTTAAAATCTATTATTATTTTGGTGCTGTCAGCAGGTATTTTTAAATCGATATATCTCCCGCTGTAATAACTTTCATTTCCGTTTGTTTTATCTCCGAATGGCAAGAAAAGATAATCTTTATAAACAGTATCTTTTAAAGCTTCTTGGTTTTGATAAATTTCGAGATGCAAATTTTTGCCGTCAATTGTGAAATATGCATCTCCGTATTTCACATAAACAGGAGTACGAGAGGTATTGGTGGGGAATTCAAAAGGAGTGGGATTCGGATTTTTTTTAAAACGTGCAACCACTCTGTATTTTTTATCGATGGGAAAGAAATCCAATTTTTTAAAATTCAGCAAATCCACTGAGTCAAGCGGGCTGATTTTTTTGTCGGCAAATTCTTTGTTCAGGTTATCCTGAAACCGGAGAATGTTTTGAAAATATTCATTTTTTGAAGGGGAATAACTTCTGCATGAATAAATAAGAATTTGAAGAAATATCAGAGGGAGGATGATTTTCGTTTTATTGACTGTCCGGGATGCTTTCATCTTTTTCGTTTTTGAGTTTTTTTACCAGTTTTTCCAGACTTAAACCTTGTACAAGAATAGAGAAAATTACAATGACATAAGTAACCAAGAGAATAAGCTCTTTGTATGGGTTGTCGGGGATACTCAAAGCCAATGCAATGGAAATACCGCCGCGCAGTCCTCCCCAGGTCATTATATAATCGGTATGGGGAATGAATTTGATTTTTCTTTCAAAATATTTTAACAGAGGTTTCAAGGCCAAATATCTGCTGAACAGAACAATAAGAATACCAATGATCCCCGCAGCAAGATACTCCGGTTTGAATTCGATAATCAAAAGTTCCATGCCAATCATAACAAAAAGGACAATATTCAGAATCACATCGATCAGTTCCCAGAATTTATCCACATAGGCTTCGGTAATTTCACTCATCGCATTTTGTCGTACACGATCGGTACCGATCATTAAGCCGGCGGTGACCATTGCGAGTGGAGCGGAAACATGGAGTTTATGTGCTAATAATGTTCCTCCCATAACAGTAGCCAGAGTAACCAATACTTCCACATCAAAACTATCGATGGCTTTCATCATTTGGTAAGTAACCCACCCGATTACGAGCCCTAAAATAATCCCGCCAAAAACTTCTATGGAAAAAAGTTCAAGAATATGGATCATGTCAAAATTTTCCATTCCTTTTTTGGCGATTCCTAATATGGTAAGGAAAATAACCACTCCCACACCGTCGTTAAAAAGGGATTCCCCCACAATAACCGTTTCTACTTTTTTATCAATTTTGGCTTTTTTTAAAATTCCCAATACGGCAATGGGATCGGTAGGAGAAATGAGCGCTCCAAAAAGTAAAGCATAGATAAATGAAATATGAAGTCCGAGAAGGTTTAAAATGAAATACATTAGACTTCCCACCAAAAAAGTGGAAATCAAAGTGCTGACCACCGCAAATCCCAATACCGGTCTGGCCAGTTCTTTTAAACGTTGGACATTGGTATGAAGAGCCCCGGCAAAAAGCATAAAACTGAGCATCATATCAAGGAGCACTTCCGAAAAATCAATACTTGAAATCAATTCTTTTTGATGCGCCAAGACTTCCGGAAATACATAGCCGATAATGATGGTAAAAAGGGTAAAAATAATAGAAATAAGCATCAAACCTATTGTGGTGGGTAATTTCAGGTATTTTTCATTTATATAGCCGAAAATAGCCGAAAGACTAACGAGAATAGAGGCAATCTCAAAATAATTCATAGGTTTTTTTGTTTAAACAAATATAAAAATTTAAGATTATAGTTTAATTTATATTTGAAATATTTAGAAATAGGAAAATTAATGTATTTTTGGCTTGTAAAAATTAGCTATGGAAGACCTTATCCAGTTTTTTATTTCCCCTTATAAAAATACACCTGCCATTTATATTATTATAGAGTTTGTGGCTATGGCTTTTGGTATCCTCAGTGTGTATTTTTCAAAAAAAGCAAACATTTTAGTTTATCCAACGGGAATAATAAGTACAGCCTTGTATGTATATTTATTGTCCAAATGGCAAATGTACGGAGACTTGATTATTAATATTTATTATACCTTAATGAGTATTTACGGATGGTGGTTATGGTCTAGAGATGTTAATCCGGAAACGCATCAGCTCAAACATATTTCAAAATGTCAAAAGAAAGACTGTATTTATACTTTTTTAATTTTTGTTTTCACTTCCATTTTTGTTATTGCCGTATATAAATATTACGGAGTAATGCCGGAAGGTATGGGTATTAAAGAAAGTGTTCAATATGTATGGGAACATATAAAGACGGGAAGTCTCTCCGAAATCAGAAAAATCACTCCTTATCTCGATACATTTACCACGGGAGCGGCTTTTGCCGCTATGTGGTTAATGGCCAATAAAAAATTGGAAAGTTGGATCCTATGGATAATTGTAAATATAGCTTCCGTCCCTTTATATTTTATTAAAGGTTATGGTTTTACAGGAATTCAATATTTCATCTTCCTGGTGATGGCTTTCTACGGCTATAAAGAATGGAAACGTCTAATGGAAAAAAAATCCCCTTTACAGCTTAATTAAGGATGACACCCAATGTCCCCTCATAATGTCCTGTAATAGTCACTCCGTTACTGTCAAGAAATGAATAATCTACATTGATGGTTCCCGTTTGAGTGGCAGGATCATAGGAATAGGAATTTATAGTCAGAAAAGGACTTATCGCACCGGGAATATGCGTAGTGCCGGAAGTAACCATGCCAAATTCAAAGTTATTGTATTGAAAAGCCGGTGATAGACTCGCAACACTCAAATCATAAGTGATTACACAATCTCCCGGATTTCCTACATATTGAACTCCCGTTTGAATATTAGGATATTGCGGAGTGACAATCGACGGATTTTCCAAGTCTCGGATATTATAAAATACCCAATTGGTCATATTGGTGGAAAAAAGGTAGTCCCCGGAACTATTGTTTACATTGGCTTGGTTATCATACATACGGCCGTCGGTAAAAAAGAGATTAAACTCATTGGGATTACTATTGGTGTCAAATTCAATATAACAATTGGGCGTTTCATAAAAAATCCCGTTTACGGTAAAACCGTCAGTAGGATTTTGAGGATCTGATTGCTCATCGTCATTTTTATCACATGAAACAAACAGGCCGGCAAAAGACAAGGCAAATATAAAAAGGTATATTTTTTTCATTATTAAATATTTTTTAAAGTTTATAATGTAAAAGTATGTTTAAAAATACTTGGTCGTTTCTTGTGTTAGATGAATGTCCTTTTTGATTGTATTAATGTGTGAGTCTATTCTATTTGTAGAAAAATACACTACTTTGTAATACATAATACTATTTTTTATATATTTGCATGTGTAACAAAGATATGGGTATCTCGTCTTTGTAATAACTTTTAAATATAAAACTATGGAAACCTTAACCCCTTTAAATCAAGAAAAAAAACCTTTATCCCCCGAGGATACTACGCAAGCTCCCATTATTCATCTTAGTGCTTTGAGTAAATATGTGATTCCGTTAGGAAGTATATTAGGGCCGTTATTATTCTGGTTAATTTGGCGTGACAAAAGTGAATTTGTCGATTTTCATGGCAAAGAGGCGCTCAATTTTAATATCAGTATGTTTATTTACAAATTAGTTATTGTCATTGTAGGCTCCTTGATGTTTTTGTCCCCTTTTTTGGCGGCTCTCGGACAAATAGACCGGGGAGGAGACCCGTTTACTATCTTTTTGTCGATTCCCGGATTATTACTTTTTGTCGGAGGTTTTGGTCTTTTGGAATTGCTTTGGTTGATATTTATTATTGTGGCCGCTGTCAAAGCGGGGAATGGCGAATATTATCGTTATCCTTTAACCATACGCTTAATCAAATAGAGTGGTGCAGATGAAAATTGAAAACATCAAATCGCAAATGCGCAAAGGAGTTTTGGAATATTGCATTCTGAATATTCTTTATGACCGTGATGCTTATACTTCCGAGATTATCGACGAATTAAAAAAGGCCAAAATGATTGTGGTAGAAGGAACGGTTTATCCATTGCTCACGCGTTTGAAAAATGCAGGTTATTTAAGTTATCGGTGGGAAGAGTCCAATTCCGGCCCTCCCAGAAAATACTATGTGCTCACCCCACGCGGAAAAGAATTTTTACAACTAATGGACCAAAGTTGGAACGAATTGGTCAACGCCGTAAACCAAATTAAAAAAACTCATCATGAATAAAACCATTGATATCAGTTTAGCCGGGCTTCTGTTTCATCTGGAAGAATCGGCCTATTATAAACTGAAAAATTACCTTCAACTCGTGCGTAATTCATTGAATTCAGAAGAAGATACCGATGAAATTATGAATGAAGTCGAGGCCAGAATAGCCGAACTTCTCATGAAAAAACAAACTCATCCGAATGAAGTGGTAAATGAAAAACAAATCGATGAAATTATTGAGATCATCGGGAAACCCGAAGAATTTGAAGATGAAGAACCCGAAAAAAGACCGGAGTATTCTCCTAAAAAAAGCTTGTTTCGAGATCCTGATCAGGCCATGATCGGGGGGGTTGCTGCGGGTTTTGCTCATTATTTAGGTATAGATGTGACCTTAATGCGTATCTTGTTTTTAATTCTGCTTTTTGTGACGAAAGGTTCGTTTTTACTTATTTATATTTTGCTGTGGATTATTATTCCCAAAGCCAAAACCGTATCCGATAAATTAAAAATGAAGGGAGAAAAAGTGAGTTTGGATAATATTGTGGAAAATGTGAGTAATGAACAAGCGGATATGAAAAATTCCCCAATGGGAGAAAATATTGAAAGAATGGGAGCCGGATTGGGTGAAGTGATTTTGAAATTACTCGGGCTCTTCTTGGCTTTTATTTCCGGAATTGTTTTATTAGGTTTAATCATTTCTGCCTTGGCTATTTCTCCATTGAGTGATTTTTCTATAATTGTAAATCAAGATGCTGCCGTATTTCAACATGTCGGAATGCCTTTGATGTGGCTCAATATTCTTACGCTTCTATTGGTAGGAATACCGTTTGCCCTCTTGTTTATTTTAGGATTAAAACTTTTGTTTCCTCATATTAAATCTTTATCGAGAAATGTATTATTGATCTTGGGGACCATTTGGATTATTTCATTAATTGTTCTGAGTGTCAAAACGGTTTCCGGAATAGCTCATAAATCTTTTGATATTGAAATAACCGAATCACAAACTTTTTACAGCCCAAAAGATACTTTAATTTTGAAAATTAATGACAATAATGTTTCTGTAACCAATCAACAACTTACTGATGACGATATAAGAATTTATTTTGAAGAATCTCCGGATTCTTTATTTCATTTCCGTTTGGTAAAAACAGCCGAAGGAATTAATGAAAAAGAAGCTCGTAAGGCAGCTAACAAGCTGGTTTATCCGGTGGATATTGACACTTTACATCATCAAATAGTTTTGTCTTCACGTTTTTTATATCCTGCAAAATATGGATATTCTGATTACGACTTGGAAATTTTCTTGATGATTCCCAAAGGAAAAGCTATTCTAATAGGTGAGAATGCAGATGATGTTTATATGAATTACGACTGTGAAGAAGGAGAGGTAATTTTCAATCGGGAGGGGCAAATATATTGCTCTAATCAGAATCCTGAAAAAGATGAAAACGACAGGAGGGAAGAGATTAAAATTCAGGGTGACGGAGTCAATATTTCTATTGATGAAAAAGGTTTAAAAATTAAAGCCAAAGATAAAGACGGAAAAAAAGCGGTGATAGAGATCGACGAAAAGGGAGTAAAAGTGAAAAAAGACAGATAAAATGAACAAAACATATACTACACAATTATGGTCGGCTTTGATGTTTATTCTTACGGGAATTATTTTCTTGGCCGAAGAATTTACAAACCGGGATTTATGGCATAAATATTGGCCGGTTCTGGTAATTGTAACAGGATTAATTATCCTTTGGGATGCGATAAAAATAAAAAACTAATTAAATAAATATTTAAATTATGGATACACAAACATTAAACACGAGAAGTAATATTATTTTGGGTATATTTTTGGTTATACTCGGATTTTTATTATTGTTACGCAATTTCGGATTATTTGATTTTAATCTGGGAGATTTATTCAGATTATGGCCCTTTATTTTAATTTATTTCGGAGTACGAATGTTGCCGGTTGACGAATCCAAACGCGTTTGGCTGGAAACGGGAGTAATTATTCTTTTCTTTATTTCGCTGGTAAGCCTGCCTTATTTATCAAAAAAGAATCGCCGGTATTATGAGGATGATTTCGGATACAAGACGGAACAATTTATAAAGTTCAAAGAAATAGGCAATTTGGGAGAGAGCCAAAGGGTTTAGTTTCCAAAAAAATTTTTATTCATATATTAATTTAAATAATATAATAATGAGCTTTAAAGTAAAAAGAATATCACCCAAAATTCTTATCCTTATAATATTGCTTCTTCCTTTAAATATATATGTTTGGAATTATCTGCTTAAAATCGAGTATTTTGAAAATATCACCCGGCATACAAACCATCTCATTCAGCCTGCATTAATTGCCGGTTTTATTTCCTTTCTATTTTTTTTCTATACTGATTTTTAATTTTGGAAAATTAAACAAGGCTTAAAATGGATACTTATAATATGGCTTATAACGCAAGTGTTTTCGCTGGCTTTCTCCTATTTTTCTCAAAATCAGATTATATTTTCTGATAAAATCAATTTAAAAACAGGTTATTTTTTGGGACAAATATTTGGAAATGCAGCATTTGAAGAACTTTTGTTCAGGGGTTTATTATTCACTCAATTCTATCTCCTTTTCAAATATAAATTCAGTGACAAAAAAGCAATCGTTCTTGCCATAATTTCGTCTCAATTATTTTTTGCAATTATTCATATTCCCAACAGGTTAATGATAAACCAAGTAGATAATTTATTGGCAGACTTAATCAAAATTTTTATAGTGGGAATTATATTTACCTTAATCTATTTAAAAACCAAAAATCTGATTTATTTGACCGGTGTTCATTCATTAGTCAATGTTCCTTTGATGATTAATGAAACCAAGTTCCCGACGCCATTAATTATTTTATTCCTTGCTATGGCGATAAGCTTATTTTGGAATAAGCTAAATAATAAAATGAAAGAAGAAGAAGAACATTTGGCTGTAATAAATTAAAAAACAAATACTTAACTATATTAATTGGGTGTTGGTTTTATAATTAATCCGGAATTTTATTTTAAAGGCCGTGTAGATGTATGTTAAATTATTATTGCTTTTTCAAAAAATGAATTTCGTTTATAATTTGATACCGAATGAAGTACAAAGGCCTTATGAATTTACAGGTTTTCCAACAGCTCTTGAATAATTCCAATTCCTTTATATAAATCATCATCTGAAATAGTAAGCGGTGGGGTAATTCTTACCGCTCTATTTTCATAAAGCAGCCAGAAAAGAATCAATCCGTTGTCCAATGCCTTTAAAATCAAATTATCGGCTTGCTCCGGAGTTTCCATAATCAGTGACAGCATCAGTCCTTTTCCTCTGATTTCCTTAATTTTAGGATGTTTTAAGCCTTTGCGGAGTATTTTTTCTTTTCGCAAAGATTCTTTGCATAATTGCTTTTTTTCTATGGAATTGATTGTTGCCAAAGCACCCGCTGCAATCACCGGATGACCGCCAAAAGTGGTGATATGTCCCATTGCCGGATCAGTCAATACATCCATAATTTCGGGAGTGGAAGTAAAAGCTCCGATAGGCATCCCGCCTCCCAAGGCTTTTCCTGTAATCACTATATCGGGAATTACTCCATAATTTTCAAAACCCATCATTTTTCCCGTCCGGCCGAAACCCGTTTGAATTTCGTCGAGGATAAGCAAGGTTCCGGTTTCTTCACATCTTTTTTTTACTTTTTTCAAATAATCGTTTTTCGGTTCTATAAAACCGGCTCCTCCCTGGATGGTTTCCAAAATCACCGCAGCGGTTTTGGAAGTAATTTTTTTTAAGTCTTCTTCATTGTTAAAATCGATGAAACGAACTCCCGGAATCAAAGGCATAAACGGATTTTTTCTTTCGGGATAGTCCATTACCGACATAGAGCCTTGTGTATTTCCGTGATAGGAACGTTTGGCAGCAATGATCTCAGCTTTTCCTGTATATCTTTTGGCCAATTTTATAGAAGCTTCGGTCGCTTCGGTTCCTGAATTTACCAAATAAGTTTTTGAAAGTTTACCGGGCATAATGGACGCCATTTTTTTTGCCAGGGCTACCTGCGGTTCTTGGATAAATTCTCCGTAAACCATCACATGCATATACCGGTCCAATTGGTTTATAATAGCCTCGATTACTTCACCGGGTTGGTGCCCCAAAGCATTTGCCGAAACACCCGCTACAAAATCCAAATAGGCTTTACCGTTTGCGTCAAAAATATAGGAACCTTTTGCCGACGAAACTTCCAGCCCCATAGGATGAGTGGAAGTTTGTGCTTGATAGGAAAAAAAATCTTTTTTCATTTCTTTATTTATAAAAATGCATAAAAATATCACGGGGAATTTCACGTGCTCCCAGACTTGCCAAATGCGGGGTGTATATTTGGCAATCAATAACTTTTACTTCCTCTTTTTCAGCTTTTTGAGCCAGATAGATAAAAGCCAATTTAGAAGTGTTAGATTCCAAATGAAACATGCTTTCTCCCGAGATAACATTCGGATTTACTTGAACTGTATATAATCCTCCCACCAGTTCGTCTTTTTGATTCCAAACTTCAACCGAATGTGCATATCCTTCATGATGAAGACGGGTGTAAGCTTCTATCATATCTTCGTGTAACCAACTGTCCTTTCCATTTCTTTGATCCGTTAATGCACAGTTTTTTATTACTTGTTCAAAAGCTTGATCTTCGGTAATTCTATACTTATTTTTACGTATCAATGAACGCATGCTCTTGGAAATCTTCACCTCTGATGGAAATAATACCATTCGCGGGTCGGGAGCCCACCATAAAATTTCTTCCCCTTTTGCATACCATGGAAAAATCCCTTGACTATAAGCCAATTGTAATCTTTCGATAGACAAATCTCCGCCAAAGCCTAATAAACCTTGACTGTTTGCTAAAAAAACCGGAGGGAATTCCAGTATGTCTTCGGGAATAAAATACATGATGCAAACTTACAAAATCTCAGGCTTTTTAAAATATTAATTTTTTTGTTATATTTACCAAGTATAACCATAATTTTTTAACTACATTATAAAATTTTATCTAAAATATCTCAATTATGAAAAAAAGAGTTTGGCTTATCCTGGGACTGTTTTTTCTTTGGGGAGCCGGAAGTACCTATTGGTATGTATGTAAAATTAAAGGATTTTGCGCTCCGCAACAAAAAGAAGAGCTTGTGGAAAGAGAAATTTCAGTAGAAGAAGAAATTCCCTTGGAAACACCTGAGGAAACCAAAGATTTTGTCTATTTTGAAAAAAATAGTGTCCGACCGGTGATCGAAGACAGTCTTCAATGGAAGGCGGAAGTCAAATCGATTAAAGAACTTCAAAAAGAAGGAAAAAAACTGTTTATTTACGGCCCTTATTATGCATGGGAAAAAACTCCCGAAGGCTACGATAATTTAGGTATGGCACGTGCCGAGTCTCTAAAACGATTACTCTCAAAGGAGATAGATACCTCTTTAATAAGGACAGACTCCAAATTATTGGAAGACCGTCAAGAGGGTGAATATATATCTGCCATTAATGGTGTTTATCAATGGAAAACCTATAACGATTATGTCAAAGAAGAGATGCCGGGAACCGTGCTGATTTATTTCCCTTATAATTCCAATCAAGAAATTAATATCAAAGAAAGAGCCGATTATCTGGATGAATTGGCCACGGAATTAAAAGAAAATCCGGATATGAAAATCCAAATTACAGGTCATACCGATGATACTGGAAGCGAGGCAAGTAATTTAAAACTTTCCCAAAAACGGGCGGATCGTATTAAATCCGTTTTGGTCAATAAAGGTGTACGTCCTCAACAAATAGAAATATTGGCAAAAGGGGAATCCGAACCGGTAGCCGATAATAAAACCGAAAAAGGACGTCAGCAAAACAGACGGGTAGAAATTAAAATAATCAAATAACTATAACTATGAATAATATGCAAATTTTAGCAAGCGGTTTGTTTAGTGCAGCTGATTCCTATGGAAAAGGAACAGCCACCGTAGAGATAATTGTAATGCTCCTGGTAGCTTTTATTTTGGGGTATTTATTGAGAAAATTTTTGTCGGAAGACAAAGTGCAAGAAGGAAATCTTTGGGAAGACAAATACAAGCAATTGGAAAAACAATATGTGCTTTTAGAAAAACAATACCAAGCATGTTGTAAAGAGGTAGAAGAGTCTTCTTCAAAGAGCACGGCTTTAAGAGTAGTAAATGAGTTCCAAACAAAGAAAAAAAACGTCAAAGAAGATTTGAAAAAAGTAGAAGGAATAGGTCCTAAAATCGAACAGTTATTATATGCCGAAGAAATTTTTACTTGGGATGATTTGGCCAATACTGCCGTAGAAGAAATCAGAATTATTCTTGAAAAAGCTGGACCGAGATATAAAATGCATAATCCCGAAACCTGGCCTGAGCAAGCTCGCTTGGCAGCACAAGGCAAATGGGAAGAATTGGAAAAATGGCAAGATGAATTAAAAGGAGGGAGAAGATCCTGAGAAAGAAAAATCCAAATAAATATTTATTAAAAGGGGTTCGTTTTGTAGAAAAACGAACCTTTTATATTTTTGAACACGATTAGAAACCTAATATCAATTTGGCAATGGTAAAGAAAATATAAATTCCGAAAATATCATTGCTGGTGGTAATGAACGGACCGGTAGCTACCGCCGGGTCAATTCCTTTTTTATGAAGAAAAAGAGGGACGAAAGTGCCTATTAATGAAGCCATTAATATAACAGCTACAAGAGAAATAGCCACCGTAATAGCCATTTTCAAATCAAAGCCCGTTAAAATATGCCCCAGTAAAAATTTTCCGATCAACAAAAGAATCATGGATAAAACCAGCCCGTTTATCAGGCTTATAGTAATTTCCTTTATCAACCTTTTCCATAAAGAACCGCTCAGAGTCCCATTGGCCAATCCTTGTACCACAATGGCAGAGGATTGAACTCCGACATTTCCGGCTGTGGCGGCAATCAAAGGAGTAAAGAAAAACAGGGTGCCGTATTTATTCATCGCGTTTCCAAAACCACTTAATACAATCACACTGGCAAAACCTCCCAATAGAGCTACAATCAACCAAGGTAATCGTGCTTTCAATACTTGCATGATGCTATCGTCATGCTCTACTTCATCTGACAGACCCGCAGCCATTTGGTAATCTTTATCCGCTTCTTCTTTGATGAAATCTACAATATCATCCAAAGTGATTTGTCCCACTAAGGTTCCCAGTTCATCCACAACCGGAACGACAAAAAGATTATATTTTTGCATTACCCGGGCAACTTCTTCTGCCGGATCGGTTACTTTTACCGAAATGATATTATCGTTATAGACTTCTTTAATGGGGGTTTTGGTCGAAGTAGTCAATAGTTTTTTTAAGGAAAGTCTTCCTTTTAGAATATCATCGTCATCCACTACATAAATAGTGTGAACTCGTTCTACATCTTCGGCTTGTTTCCGCATTTCGGCTACACTTCGCAGAACATTCCAATTTTCATTCACTTTGATAAATTCTTTTCCCATCAGTCCGCCTGCGGTATCTTCATCATACCGAAGCAATTCGACAATGTCTTTGGCGTGTTCTTTGTCATCGATATGAGAAATTACCTCTTCTTTTTTGCGATCGGGAAGCTCGGCGATGATATCTGCTGCTTCATCGGTTTCCAATTCTTCAATTTCCTCGGCAATTTCCTTGGCGGAAAGACGTTTAAGAATTTTTTCTTGTAAATCATCGTCCAATTCGGCAATAATATCCGCAGTGATTTCACTGTCCAATAAACGAATGATAAATAAAGCATCGTCAAAATCCAACTCATCCAGTATTTCAGCAATATCCGCAGGATGAAGTCCATCCAAGGTTTTTCGAATACCGGAAATGTTTTTTTGCCGGATATACTGTTTCAGTTCTTCTATAATATGTTCTTTATCGAATGTCATGCTTTATTTTCTTTGCTAAATCCAAAAAATCTTCGGGGGAAAGTTGTTCCGGTCTTTTTGCAAAGATACTATCTTGTTTTAAATTATCCGACAAATTATAAGATTTTAAACTATTCCGTAAGGTTTTTCTTCGCTGATTAAAAGCGGTTTTCACTACTTTTTTGAAAAAATCATATTCGATGTCCGGCTGTTTTTCCTTGCGAGTAAGCCTGATTACTCCCGATTTTACTTTTGGAGGCGGATTAAATACTTTTTCACTTACGCTAAAAAGATATTCGACATCATAATAGTTTTGGGCCAATACCGAGAGAATTCCATAGGTTTTATTTCCGTGTTTTGCCGCTATTCTTTCGGAAACTTCCTTTTGAAACATTCCCGAAAATTCAGGAATTTTATCTTTATTTTCCAATACTTTAAAAACTATTTGCGTAGAAATATTGTAAGGAAAATTTCCTGTTACGGCAATTTCTTTGCCGGGAAATTCTTTTTCCAAATCAAGTTTGAGAAAATCTCCTTCTATGATTTTATTTTTTAGAGCGGGAAAATTTTTCTTTAAATACTCAATGGATTCTTTATCGATTTCATTGACATACACATCCTTGTCTTTACGCTCCAAGAGAAATTGCGTCATTACTCCCATACCGGGACCTATTTCGAGTATTTTTTTATAAGAATCACCTTTTAGGGTTGAGGCTATCTTTTTTGCGATATTTAAATCGGTTAAGAAATGTTGGCCGAGATGCTTTTTTGGGGTAACCATAGAATGTATTTATTGACAAATTTAGGATATACAAAGAGAATAAAAAAACAGGAAGGGTACTTCCTGTTTTTTTATGATTTGTAAAAAGGGAATTTATTCATTTTCCAAGGCTTGTTTATACTCTTCGAATTTTAATTTTTCTTCTTCGGAAAGTTTTGGGAAATCCACTTTTAGTTTTTTTAATTCTTCCAATAATATTTTTGCCACAATCAAACGCGCCGTGGGTTTGTCATCGGCAGGAATTACATACCAGGGAGCATAATGAGTAGTGGTTTCATTTATAGCATCTTCATAAGCTTGTTGATAATCGTCCCAATACCCGCGTTCTTTGAGGTCGGCAGCATTAAATTTCCATTGTTTGTCCTCTCTTCGAATACGTCGTAGGAACCGGTTTTTTTGTTCGTCTTTGGATAAATGCAAGAAAAATTTGAACATTTTCATTCCGTTTTCAGTCTGGATTTTTTCAAAATCACGAATTTGACGGTATCTTTTTTTCCAGAATTTATTGTCGATATCTTCCAATTTGTCAATGCCGTAAATTTTTTGATTCAAAACCAATTGGGGATGGATTTTAGCAATTAAAACATCCTCATAATGGGTGCGGTTATGAATGCCGAATTTTCCTCGTTCGGGGAGTGTGATATAATGTCTCCATATATAATCATGAGCATGCTCCAAAGGGGTTGGTTTTTTAAAATCATACACTTCTATTCCGCTGGGGTTTATGTCCTTAAAAACCTCACGGATCAAACTGTCTTTTCCGGCGGTATCCATCCCTTGAATGCCAATATAAACCGCAGGTGTTCCGGCAGCATAAATTTTTGTTTGAAGTTCGGCAATTTTCCGGCGGACTTTACGTAATTCGTTTTCTATTTCTTTTTTGTCTGCTCCCAAATCTATTTTGGTCGGAGATTTTTTGATATTAAATTTTTTTCCGGGTTTGATTTTAAAATCCTTGGTTTGAATTTTTTTCATTTTTTGCTCGTAATTTGTTGATTTATCAAAGGTAAAGATACCAAATATTTTTATTTAAAAAAATCGTAATTTTGTGGTTTACAATTGAAACGGAAACCTATGTCAGATAAAAAGAAAATAGAGGACCTCCTTGCCAATATAAAAACTCCCGTACGT
Organism: Flavobacteriales bacterium; assembly: GCA_027061855.1. Lineage (GTDB taxonomy): Bacteria > Bacteroidota > Bacteroidia > Flavobacteriales > Flavobacteriaceae > JALSPZ01. Next base: position 3,788 of record JAMOVT010000046.1, on the reverse strand, counting down.
CCGGATGCCGAAAAAATGCCCGATGAAGAAAAAATGCAATTGATAGAAGAAAAGATGCGGGATGTGCTGGATATATTGGGCTTGGATTTGCAGGATGACAGTTTGAGCGGCACTCCTCGCCGTGTAGCAAAAATGTTTGTTAAAGAAATATTTAAAGGGCTTTCTTCAGAGAATATGCCGAAGCTTTCTTCTTTTGACAACAAATATAAATACGGCCAAATGCTGGTGGAAAAAGACATCAGTGTTTTTTCTACTTGCGAACATCATCTTTTGCCGATCATCGGGAAAGCACATGTGGCTTATATATCTACCGGAAAGGTAATCGGATTATCTAAAATTAACCGTATAGTGGATTATTTTGCCCGGCGCCCGCAAGTACAGGAACGTCTTACCGTGCAAATTCTTGATGCGATGAAAATTGCCTTGGATACCGAAGATGTAGCAGTGGTAGTGGATGCCAAGCATATGTGCTTAGTATCGCGTGGGATAAAGGATATTACCTCTTCTACCTTGACTGCCGAATATTCCGGAATGTTCAAGGATCCCGAGGTGCGTAAAGAATTTCTTCATTATATACAAATGGATACCAAATTTATCGTTTAAACCAAACTTATGGAAATCAGAAATAAATTACAAATTTATAATTCGCTAAGCGGAAAAAAAGAAACTTTTGTGCCGGTTGTTCCCGGACATATAGGAATGTATGTATGTGGTCCTACGGTTTATAGTAATGTGCACCTGGGGAATGTGCGAACTTTTATTTCCTTTGATGTAATCTATCGCTATCTAAAATTTTTGGGATATAAGGTTCGGTATGTTCGAAACATTACGGATGCCGGCCACTTGGAAGACGATAGTGAAGAAGACAAAATTTCCAAAAAAGCCCGTTTGCAGAAATTGGAACCTATGGAAATTGTACAAGAATATACAATTGATTTCCATCGGGTCCTCGATTTGGTAAATAATTTACCTCCCAGTATAGAACCTACCGCAACAGGGCATATTATCGAACAAATAGAAGCAACCAAGGAAATTTTAGACAAAGGCTATGCCTATGAAAGTAACGGTTCTATTTATTTTGATGTGTTAAAATACAATGAAGAAGTAGATACTTATGGAAAACTTTCGGGGCGGCGAATCGAAGAAATGATTGCGAATACCCGTGAGCTTGAAGGACAAGATGAAAAACGCAATCCGCAAGATTTTGCTTTATGGAAAAAAGCCAAACCTCAACATATCATGCGTTGGCCCAGTCCCTGGGGTGAAGGTTTTCCGGGATGGCATTTGGAATGTACGGTAATGAGCACGAAATATTTAGGAGAACAATTTGATATTCACGGAGGCGGAATGGACTTGAAATTCCCTCATCACGAATGCGAAATTGCACAAGGAAAAACGCTCAATGAAGTGGACCCGGTAAAATATTGGATGCATGCCAATATGCTTACTCTCAACGGCAAAAAAATGTCAAAATCTACCGGTAATTATTTATTGCCTAATGAAATATTCAGTGGAAATAATAAGATTTTGAGTAAGGCTTATTCCCCGGCAGTAGTGCGATTTTCTATGTTGCAGGCACATTATAGGAATATGTTGGATTTATCTGAGGATGCTTTGCAAGCCGCAGAAAAAGGATATAAACGTTTGATGGAAGCCATCGACTCAATAGATGCATTGCCCGAAGGTAGTAAAAGCGATTTTGAGGTAGATCAATGGATTGAAAGCTTATATGAAGCTATGGATGATGATTTTAATACCCCCATTTTAATTGCCAATTTATTTGAGGGAGTAAAATTTATAAACCAAGTAAAGAGCGGAAAGGCACAAATTACAAAGGAGGACAAAGAAAAAATGAAAAAAGCTTTTAATGATTTTGCTTTTGAAGTTTTGGGCTTGCATAAATCACAACAAGAGAGCGGGGGAGGAAAGAATCAGGCTTTTGACAAGGTTATCCAATTATTGATTGATATGAGAAATCAGGCCCGTGCGGAAAAAAATTGGGCTTTGTCTGATAAAATCAGAGATGAACTTGCCGAATACGGAGTCATTTTAAAAGACGGAAAAGACGGAACTACTTATAGTTTTAAATAAGAAATTATATAATCCAAAAGAGGCTGTTCCGCGGGACAGCCTCTTTTTCTTTTTTTAAACTCTTTATAATTAGAAATCGTAACGTACACCAATCAAAAATTTGTTTTTTGTTTGGTTTATTACCGCTTGATCAGGTAGTGCCAATAAAGTACGGTAGGTATCATTTTCACTATGTATCCATGCTCCGTCAATGACAATACCTCCCAAATCAAAACCCACTCCAAGAGAATAGCCTTTGTTGGCATATAAAGTTTCCGAGTTCTTGTAAGGGGAAGAAGAAACAAATGTTCCTCCGCGTAAACTAAGTTCACTTAATTTCATTTCGGCACCCAGATTAAAACTGTGTACTGCTTGAAAATTAGTGTTCATATAATTATTTACATTATCAAAATAATCGGAGTCGACATCGGCTTCTATTTCTTTAAATCTTAAATTTGAATAATCTTGATAAGTATAATCAGCAGAAATTAAGCCTTTTTTCCCTAAAACCATCGATGCTCCGGCAATTAATTTTCCGGGAGTAATGATCCGGTAGGGAGCAAATGCATTTTCCACATTGGGATTGACTTCAATGATATCACCGTTGCCGAATTCCGTATGAACAGCCTGAGTCAAATATTCTTCTATCTTGATCCATTGCGGTGTGTGGTAAGCAAGAGATAGCCTCAAATTGTTGGGTAATTTATATATACCTCCGAATTTTAATTGTACTCCGCTTCCTTCCGTATAAAGAACATTTCTAAATTTGAGAAATTGCAGATCGGAAGAGGCATTGTAACCGTCTTCGGTAATGGTGTTATTTTCGGTATAATCGATATTAATCAAGGACAAACCGAATCCCAATTGCAAGTTTTCTTTGTAAGTTCCTCCTATGCTTAAATCAAAATTTGTTTTGCTGCCCGTTGTGGTAATTTTATTGTTATGATATACGGTATTGTAGTCGGCATTGGGGGTGTAAAGTACATTATTGTCATCAGTATCATCTACCGGATTGATAATATAAGCTTGATATCCCAAAAATGCTTGTTGGGCTTGGAAACCGAGATTTTCTCCCAACCATTGATAAACAAAATCGGTTGTTTCATCCGTTCCGATTTTTATATCTCCTAATTGCACGCCGTTTGCTTGATCGACAAAATAGTTTACCACAGAATTTCCCGCGGTGTTTGTTCCTTGTATGCGAACAAGATTACCATAGTCGGCTTGTTTGTTATAGTTAAGTGAGAAAGCGAGTTTATTCCAATCACTGGTATTGGATTTATATACCCAAACAACTCCTAATTGATCCATACTGATAATATTGTCGTCAAAAGAACTGTATTCTGTAAGATGTGAGTTTCCAAAATAGGAGGCGGTATTTTCCGTATTATAAAAAGAGAGAGTTCCTGTTATTCTATTGGTCGAAAAGGTTGTTAAACCGGCAGGGTTAAGGCCGATGGCACTTAAATCTCCGCCCAAAGAACTAAACGCACCGGACATGGCAGTAAAACGGGCTGTTCCCGATATTTCTTGACTGGCATAACGCAAAGCATCTTCTTCATTTTGTGACCATCCGTTAAAAGTAAACCCTAAAAATACAAGTAAAAAAAGTCTGTAAAAATATGTTTTCATATTTATATATTTAAATTAAAATAAATGCTAAAATGTTTATCTTCTCCCGTGTCCTCCTCGTCCACCGGAACTGCTTGAACTGCTTC
>JAMOVT010000045.1 GCA_027061855.1 Flavobacteriales bacterium | reverse complement strand
TGTAAGGAGTGTAGTATGGATTATAATAATATCCGTAATCCCATGGGTCATAATAATAGGAAGGTCCGTAATATAAACTGAAACTTATCCCCCAATACGGGCGGTAATAGGACCTGTAATAAGGTCTGTAATACCAAGAAGAATACCAGGAATCATAATCGTACACATGGTGGATATATACTTCTTTCTTTTTAATGATGTATGTGTCATCGTCTTCATCATCATAATAGTAATCATCTTCTCCCGTTACGATTTCATCTTCATCCAAATCTTCAAAAAGTTCTGCTTTTTTCTTGAAATATTCTTCATAAAAAACATTGGCATTATCTTCTTTTTGATAGTCATCCTTCTCTTTTTTGTGAATGACTTTGGTTTTTTCTATAACCGTTACTTTTTCGGCGACCGGTTCTTCTCCGTAAATTCCATCATAAGAGGCATTATAATAGGAACTGCAAGAGCTGAAAAATATAGTCAGAATGGCTATATAAGAGATATGTTTAAGAAAATTTAGGTAAGATGGTCTCATAAGGCAATAAATTTATCAACAATTTATAAAAAATAATTAGCTTTGCAAAAACTTATGTAAAAACAAGATTTTACATTTATATTGAAACAACAATCATACCAAAATCATTGATAATGAGCAAAAAGCTAACAAAAAGAAGTGAGGACTATTCAAAATGGTATAACGAACTAGTAGTAAAGGCAGGCTTGGCCGAAAATTCGGGAATTCGCGGAATGATGGTCATTAAACCTTATGGATATGCAATATGGGAGAAGATGCAAGCCCAATTGGATAAAATGTTTAAAGAAACGGGACATCAAAATGCCTATTTTCCTTTATTAATTCCCAAATCTTATTTTAGCAAGGAAGCCAAACATGTGGAAGGTTTTGCCAAAGAAGCGGCTATTGTTACTCATTATCGTTTACGTGCTACGGCAGATGGTAAAGGTGTGGAAGTAGATCCCAATGCCAAACTGGAAGAAGAATTAATTATACGGCCTACCTCAGAAACCATTATTTGGGATACATATAAAAGATGGATTCAATCTTATAGAGACTTGCCGATTTTAGTAAATCAATGGGCCAATGTGATGCGTTGGGAAATGCGTACACGTTTGTTTTTGCGTACCGCAGAGTTTCTTTGGCAAGAAGGACATACGGCTCATGAAACCAAACAAGAGGCGGTGGAAGAAGCCGAGAGAATGCTGGATGTATATGCCGAGTTTGCACAGGATTTTATGGCTATGCCCGTAATCAAAGGTGTAAAAACCGAGACAGAGCGATTTGCAGGCGCAGAAGATACTTATACCATCGAAGCTTTGATGCAAGACGGAAAAGCATTGCAATCGGGGACCTCTCATTTTTTAGGACAAAATTTTGCCAAAGCTTTTGATGTAAAATATACTTCGCGAGAAGGAAAATTGGAATATGTTTGGGCGACTTCTTGGGGAGTTTCCACCCGATTGATGGGGGCTTTGATTATGACACATTCCGATGATAACGGATTGGTCTTACCTCCCAAATTAGCACCCATTCAAGTGGTAATTATCCCTATTTATCGAAAAGAAGAGCAGCTGAAAGATATCTCAGAGAAGGCAGACGAAATCGTAAAAAAATTACGTGCCAAAGGAATTAGTGTGAAATATGATGACAGCGATAATTACAAACCGGGTTGGAAGTTTAATGAATATGAATTAAAAGGAGTTCCCGTGCGTATTGCCATTGGGCCGAGAGACCTTGAAAACGGTACGGTGGAAGTGGCGCGTAGAGATACTCTTTCCAAGGAAATCGTTCCTATGGAGGGAATTGAAAATCATGTAGAAAAACTTTTGGAAGATATTCAAACCAATCTATTTGAAAAAGCCAAAAAGTATCGTGACGAACATATCACACCGGTAGATGATTTTGAAACCTTTAAAAAAGTATTGGAAGAAAAAGGGGGGTTTGTTTCCGCACATTGGGACGGTACTCCCGAGACCGAAGAAAAAATCAAGGAATTAACCAAGGCTACCATTCGTTGTATCCCCTTGGATAACAAAGAGGAAGAAGGTATGGATATTTTGACCGGAAAACCTTCTAAGCAACGTGTGCTTTTTGCGAAAGCGTATTAAAAGTAATGTGAAATTAAGGATCAAATAAATTTGATTAACTTGCAAAAACAAAGCTTATAGTAAATAAGTCATATGAGTTTGCAAAGAAGATTGTAAATGGTTACCACTCAGTGACCATAGAAAAAGAAAGGATCAATTGCGATTAACATTTTAACAGTCATTTTAAAAAGCTCAAAAAAATAATTATTTTTCATTTTTATGCTTCACACTTCATTTATCCATCATCTTGAACACATATGTTCCGAATTGGAAAATAAGCCGGTCAAATTGCGTGCCTACGAAAAAATTTACGGGGGCGATATCAATGAAGCCTACCGTTTGGCAATGACCGATAAGGATTATTTTATCAAAGTAAACAGCAAAGATAAATTTCATATGTTTGAGGTGGAAGCAGAATCCTTGTTGCGATTAACAAAAACATATTCTTTTCGTATACCTGTGGTTTATGAAGTGGGAGAATTTGAAGATAAATCCTACCTTTTGATGGAATATATAGAACATCTTGAAGATGTTTCCAATCCACAAAATTTTGCTGAAAATTTGGTAAAACTACATCAAAATACAAATGAAAAATACGGTTTGGATTTTGATAATTATATAGGTGCTTTACCACAATACAATGCTTATAAAGAGCATTGGGTTGATTTTTATAGAGAGAACCGCTTGGAATATCAATTGAGCTTTGCCCGTCAAAAATCTTTGATTCCCATAAATATTTTGCACGATTTTGATGATTTATTTGCCAAATTGCCGGAAATATTAGTAGAAGAGAAACCGGCTTTTTTGCATGGAGATTTATGGAACGGGAATTATTTTTATGATTTGCAGGGAAAAGCGGTGGTTTTTGATCCTGCGATTTATTATGGTAACCGGGAAGTGGATTTGGCAATGATGAGTCTTTTTGGTGGCTTTGATCCGGAAATTTATCAAATTTACAATCAATTGTTTCCTTTGGAATCCGGCTGGAAAGAACGTCTGAAAATTTATCAACTTTATCCTTTATTGGTACATCTGAACTTATTTGG
>JAMOVT010000044.1 GCA_027061855.1 Flavobacteriales bacterium | reverse complement strand
CTCTTAACCAGAACAAATGTATTTCCCCCGCCCGTAAAAATCCCTCGGGCTTGCAAAATGGCATTTGCCGGGTTTTCAAATTCATGGATACCTTTCAGGCTAATCCCTATTTCTTCAAATTTTTTTCGTGCTACCGCCGTATATTCGTCATAACTCATTCCCGAAGGTCTGGCATAAGGAATAAACAAAACTTCTTTTGTGTCTTGAAAAAGACTTTTGAGTTCTTCTGTCAAATAATCCAAGTATTTGCCTCCGTAAACCGTTGATGTGCTTGCAATAAGTATATTCATTTAGGCTTTTATTTTTTGCAAGACCAGTTCTTTGGCTTTTTGTAAAGCTTTTTCTATTCCTTGTGGATTTTTTCCACCCGCCGTAGCAAAAAAGGCTTGTCCGCCTCCGCCTCCTTGTATTTCTTTGGCTGCTTCGCGTATGATTTGCCCGGCATTTAATCCGTATTTCTCTACCAAAGGTTTTGAAATATAGATGCTGATTACCGCTTTTCCTCCTTTTTTGGTTCCGGTAATAGCTACAATATTATCCATTTCTTTTCCGAAAGAAAAGAGAAGGTTTTTAATCATATCCGGTTCCAAATCCAGTTCTTTGGAAAGGATTTTGACACCGTTTTTGTCATCAAATTGAGTTTTTAATTGAGCGGCAAGGAATAGCGCTTTTTCTTTTTGAAGTTTCTCTATTTCTTTTTTAGCCCTTTGATTTTCATTTTGCAGGCTTTCTATGGTTTTGTATAAATCCGTAGGGTTTTTCAATAATTTTTTTATTTGTCCCACCTCTTCGTCTTGCTTTTTATAATAGTCTTTTACGGCTTCACCTGTAATGGCTTCAATACGGCGTATTCCTGAAGCAATGGCGCTTTCGCTTAAAATTTTGAACTGCCAAATATCTCCGGTATTTTCCACATGTGTTCCTCCGCATAATTCGGTATGATCTCCAAAACGTATGGTTCGTACGGCATCTCCGTATTTTTCTCCAAACAAGGCCATAGCACCTTCGGCAAGGGCTTCTTGGATGGGAATATTTCTTTTCTCTATCAAAGGAAGTTTCTCATTGATTCGTTCATTCACAAAATCTTCTACTTTTTTGATTTCCTCGTCTGACATTTTTCCGAAATGCGAAAAGTCAAATCGAAGATGGGTAGGAGCGACCAGCGATCCTTTTTGTTCGACATGTGTTCCCAAAATTTCACGTAATGCTTGATGCATCAAATGGGTTGCGGAATGATTGGCCATGGTTTTTTTACGGGCATCTTCATCTACAACGGCTGTAAAAGTATCCGCTGGATTTTTAGGAAGAGTTTTGGCAATATGAACAATCAGATTGTTTTCTTTTTTGGTATCCAAGATATGAATCACATCTCCGTTGGGCGCTTCCAGATAACCTCGGTCGCCTACTTGTCCACCGCTTTCGGGATAAAAAGGAGTAAGATTGAAAACCAATTGATATAATTCGCCGTCTTTTTTGGATTTTACCTTTCGGTATTTGGTGATTTTAACCGGTGTTTTTAAGGTGTCATAGCCCACAAATTCTTCCTCGTCATCTTCACGTAAAACCACCCAATCATCCGTTTCTATTTGCGAAGCCGCTTTGGAACGTTGCTTTTGTTTTTGCATTTCCTCTTCAAATTCTTTTTCGTCAAATTCATATCCCTTTTCACGTAAAATCAAAGCGGTTAAATCTTTTGGGAAGCCAAAAGTATCATATAATTCAAATACTTTTGCTCCGGATATTTTGTTTCCATTGGCCGTTTCAATCATGCGGTTTAGTAAAATCAATCCTTGCTCAAGGGTTTTTAAGAAAGATTGTTCCTCTTCTTTAATAACATTGGTTATCAAACTTTTTTGTTTGACGATTTCAGGAAAAGTATCGCCCATAATTTCTGCCAATACGGGAACCAATTGGTAGATAAAAGGCTCTTTAAGATCAAGGAAAGTGAATCCATACCTAATGGCTCTTCGTAGTATTCTGCGTATCACATATCCTGCTCCCGTATTGCTGGGGAGTTGTCCGTCAGCAATAGAAAAGGCGACGGCACGAACATGATCCGCGATTACTCGCATGGCGATATCACGTTTTTCGTCTTCGCCGTATTTAAATCCGGATATTTTTTCAATTTTATTGATCAACGGCATAAAAATATCCGTATCGTAATTGGATTTTTTTCCTTGGATTACCATTGCCAGGCGCTCGAATCCCATTCCTGTATCTACATGTTTTTGTGATAGTTTTTCCAGGCTGCCATCTGCCTTACGGTTAAACTCCATAAATACCAGATTCCATATTTCGATAACTTCGGGGTGATCTTGATTCACTAATTCTTTTCCCGGAATTTTCTCTCTTTCTTCATCCGAACGCAAATCCACATGAATTTCGGAAGATGGACCGCAGGGCCCTGTGGCTCCCATTTCCCAGAAATTATCTTTTTTATTACCAAAGAGAATTCTTTCTTCGGCAATCCATTCTTTCCAGAGATTGTAGGCTTCCATATCTTTGGCCAGATTTTCTTTATCATCTCCTTCAAAAACCGTAACATAAATACGATCTTTATCAATCCCATAAACCTCTGTAAGTAATTCCCACGCCCAGGCAATAGCTTCTTTTTTGAAATAATCTCCAAAACTCCAGTTTCCCAACATTTCAAACATCGTATGATGGTAAGTGTCCAGTCCTACTTCTTCCAAATCATTGTGTTTTCCGGAAACACGCAGACATTTTTGAGTATCTGCGATGCGTTTGTATTCGGGTTTTTTATAATCAAGAAAGTATTCTTTAAATTGATTCATTCCGGCATTTGTAAACATTAATGTCGGATCATCCTTTAAAACAATAGGAGCCGAAGGGACAATTTTATGTCCTTTTGAGCGGAAGAAATCAAAGAAGTTCTGACGTATCTCTTTGGAATTTAACTTTTTCATAATAAAAATTTTCTTAACTTTGCGAAACTGTCTGTGAAAACAATACAGTAAATTGAGCACAAAAATAAAACAAAATATGTCTAAAAGGAAATTTATTTACGATCCTGAAACGCTTTCCTATAAACCGGTAGAATCCTCCAAAAAGAAATGGTTTCTGGTCTTTACCGCAGGTTTGATCAGCGGATTGTTAATTTTGTTTTTTTTGCTTTCCGCTCCAAATAGTTTCTTTTCCACTCCCAGAGAAAAAGTATTGGCGAGAGAGAATGAAAACTTGAAATTAAATTATGAACTTTTGAACCAAAAGTTTCAAAAGATCGAAATGGTTTTAAATGACATTAAACAACGTGACAATAATATTTATCGTGTAATTTTTGAGGCCAATCCTGTTTCAGATGATGAAAGAGAAGCCGGCTATGGAGGAGTGGATTTATATAAAAATTTAGATGGTACGGCCGAGCAAAATCTCATTAAATCGACTTTACATAAAGCCGATAAGCTTGAAAAACAATTGGTTATTCAATCGAAATCTTTTGATGAAGTGGTGAAATTAGCCAAAGAAAAAGAAAAATTCCTTAGTCATATTCCGGCTATTCAACCGGTAGAAAATAAATTTTTAAAACGGATGGCATCCGGCTACGGAATGCGTATTCACCCCATATTGAAACGTCCTCGTATGCATTACGGTATGGACTTTACCGCAAAAACCGGAACTCCTATATATGCAACAGGTGATGGAAAAGTAAAACATGCAGGTTGGAAATCCAATGGTTTTGGGAACCATGTTATTATTGATCATAGTTTCGGATACGAGACTCTTTATGCTCATATGTCAAAAGTTGCGGTCAAAAAAGGACAAAAAGTAAAAAGAGGACAGATTATCGGTTATGTGGGAAATACCGGTTTGTCTGCCGGTCCGCATTGCCATTATGAAGTGCATCTAAACGGAAAGCGTATCAATCCGATCAATTTCTACTATAATGATCTTACACCCGAAATGTATGCTCAGTTGAGAAAAATGGCGTCGGAAGAAAATCAATCCTTAGACTAGTTTCTAAAAAAAATCACTTTTTTGTCGAATTATACAATTTTTCTCTATATTTGTAGCAAGAAACAAAACAAAACTGCCTATAAGCCCATATTTACTTTATTATAAACATGAATAAACATCGCTGGATAATTAATTGTCCGCGGTAAAAAATGAAGTAATTATGGAGCAACACAATCTTTATTCCGATTCTCAATTGGTTTCCTTTTATATGGATGGAAATCATGAAGCCTTAGAAATCCTTTTTCAGCGTCATCGCGATAAAATTTTTGGATTTATTTATTCAAAGGTAAGAAACCAGGAATTAACGGAAGACCTTTTTCAAGACACACTCTTTAAAATTGTCAGAACACTTAAATCGGGAAAATATAGTGAAGAAGGGAAATTTTTGCCTTGGGCAATCCGGATTTCTCATAATTTAATTATCGATTTTTACCGCAAGAATAATAAATTTCGAAAGGTGTATGATTCAGACGAGTTTTCGATGTTTGATATCCTTCCGGATGATTCTTTGGATGCCGAAGATCAGATGATACGCAGACAACGTATCAAAAAAGTACAACTTATAATTGAACAACTTCCCGAAGAACAAAAAGAAGTTCTGAAAATGCGGATTTATGAGGAACTATCCTTTCAGGAAATTGCAGAAAAAACGCATGTCAGTATCAATACGGCTTTGGGAAGAATGCGCTATGCCATTATCAATATGCGAAAAATAATAGAAAAAAATAAAATTAATTTCTAAGTGTAAAATAAATATTTTTTTCTTGCGTTTGGATAATAAATAAAGACCAACCTTATGCAAGAAAATTACATTTTACAAAGAAAACTTAATTTTAGTATTTTGATGGCTAAACGTTATTCGCAAGCGCTTCAAATTATTAAAAGAAAGGACATGAAAAAATTTGAACTGATACTAAATTAGTTTAAGTGCTCTCATCAATCAAAAAGCCGCTGTTTCAGCGGCTTTTTGATTTTTTATTTTCATAAAGTTTAGATATCAAAATCTTCATCTTTGACTTCCATATCAATTCCACCAACCACATAGGAGGTAATTTCCGTTTCTTGCGGAAGTACTTCGACAGCATCATTTCTAAGCCAGTGATTCATCCAGCTCAAAGGATTTTTTGTTTCTTCATAAATCGGATTCAAGCCGATGGCTTTCAGCCGGTTATTGGTGAGCCATTTCATATATTGAATCAATAATTTGTCATTTAGCCCTATAATGGAACCGTCTTTAAATAAATGCTCCGCCCACCGCATTTCTTGTTCGGCGGCATCTTTGTATAATTCATACACGCGATCATCCAAAGAACGGATAATTTCGGAAAAACCTTCTTCTTTATTGGTTCGAAGATCTCTTATCATTCTTTGAGTCATTTTCAAATGCTCATTTTCATCTCGGGCAATAAATTTGATAATTTTTGCATTGCCTTCCATTTTTTTATTTTCGGCAAAGCTGAAAGCACATGCAAAGGAAACATAAAAACGTACCCCTTCCAAAATGTTTACCGAAACCAGCGCTAGATAAAGATTCTTTTTCAGTTCCTCAATAGTAATTTCTTTTTCGGCTTTCATTCCCAACTGTTGCGCTTGATAACGGATAAGGTTTTGATAAAACTCATTATATTGTTCCGTAACAGCTCCCGCTCTTTCCGCAATCATGGTATTGTCCATAATCTCATCAAAAATTTTTGTAGGATCGGGATATACATTTTTGATAATATAGGAATAGGACATAGAGTGTATAGTTTCAAAAAAGTCCCAAATAATGATAGCTTCCTCAACTTCCGGGATGGTTACCGCTTGTCCGAAAGTGAGAAATGGCGAGCGCCCTTGAACGCTGTCTAAGAGAATCTGGTATTTGAGGTTCTCTGTAAAAATAAATTTTTCATGATCGCTTAATTCGGCAAAATCATTTACGTCTTTAATTAAAGAAACCTCTTCCGGTCGCCAGAAAAAACTCAACATTCGTTGGGATAACTCTTCATAAAAAGGGTATTTTTGAATATCATAGCGTTGCAAGTTTCTTCCTCCGCCAAAAAACATTTTTTGCTGCGTAAAGTCTATTTTACAATTGTCATAAATGGAAGGAACAAATTCTTTGTCTTCTTGGCAGTTATCCATAATTTGTTTATTTTCTTTTTCTTTCATTTTTATACAGTTTAAAAATTAAACGGAACATCCACCTCCCTCACAAGAATCATAATCATCGATTTCAATATCTACTTGGGCAAATTGAAAGACAGGCTCTTGTGAAGTTTGCTTTTTTATTTTGGCCAATTCATTTCCCGAGTTGTCGTTTACATTCATATAATACAAGGTTTTTAAACCGTATTTGGCGGCAATTCCGTCATGTCTGATTAAGTCTTTAATGGGTACGCGGTTATCTTTATACTTAGAAATGTCATAATACTGATTGGTACTGATACTTTGATCCAGAAATTTTTGAAAGATGGCGATAAATTTTAAATATTCTTCGTTGTCGATTTCCCAAGCCAATGAGTAATTTTCTTCATATTTTCCATATCCGGGAACCAATTGTTTCAAAGCTCCGTATTTGCTCATTTTGGCAATTAAATATTTTCTTACAGGGTCCACGCCGGGTGTAGAATTAGAAACCACACTACTGGATGCAGCGGGAGGAATGGCACTGAGAGCCGAATTTCTTAATCCGTATTTTTTTACTTCTTTTCGTAAGTTTTCCCAGTCCAGTTCCAACTCATTCGGCACGATTTCATCCACGGTTTTTTCATAGGTATCAATGGGTAAAATTCCGTCGGCATATTTTGTGCGATCAAAAAGTTCACAAGCCCCTTTTTCTTTGGCTAATTTATTGGAAGCTTTAATTAAACCGTATTGAAAACGTTCCATATATTGATGGATGACCTTCTTGCCGTGTTCAGTATCGTATTTTAAGTTATTCTTGGCTAAAAAATGAAATACATCCGATACCCCTATTCCTAAACTTCTTCGTGCTTTGGTGGATTTTTCAGCTGATATTACCGGATATTCTTGATAATCAATCAGCTCATCCAAAAATCTAACGAGCAATTCGGTCAAATGATCCAATTCTTCGATGCTTTCAATTTTGCCCAAATTGATATTACTTAGAATACACATGGCTATTTCGCCGCCGGGTTTATTAACATCTTCAATAGGCTCGGTAGGTAAAGTGATTTCCTGACACAGGTTTGACATATAAATATGATCCTTAAATGAACTGTGCTTATTGACATGATCCGCATTTAAAATATAAATTCGTCCTGTTTCGTAACGTTGGCGAAGTATTTCCAAATAAAAATCACGTGCCTTGATTTTTTTCTTACGAATTTTGGGGTTGGCTTCATACATCTCATAAAGCATGCGAAATTTTTCATAATCCGATCCGTAAAAAGCATCATAAAGATCTCTTACTTCTTCCATGGAAAACAGTGTAATTTCTTCATTTTTCTTTACCCGTTCTCTAAACAATCTATTGACTGCAATTGAATAATCCATTCTCCGGACTCTGTTTTCATCGTTTCCTTTATTATTTTTTAATTGAATAAATGTTTCGGCTTCCCAATGAAAAAAGGGAAGAGTAGAGGTTGAACTTCCTCCTCTGATTGCATTTTGAGTAAATCCTTTGGTCGTTGCCTCATACATTTTTAAGAAAGGCACCAAGCCGGTATGAATCACTTCACCTTTTCTGATATTGGCCCCCAGACCACGGATACGGCCGAAATTCAAACCGATACCTGCACGACTGGCAATATAATACCCTACAGCTGTATTGGACTGTAAAATGGATTCCAGCGAATCACCGACATCAATCAAACAGCAGGAACTGAATTGACGAAGAGGTGTACGTACTCCCGACATAATAGGCGTAGGGAGACTGATTTTGAAAGTGGAAACCGCTTCATATAACTCCAATACATATTTTTTTCTCTTTTTCGGTTCGTAGTTTTTAAACATAAACATCGCAATCAGCATAAAGGCTTCTTGCGGTGTTTCATATAATTCGCCTGTATTTCTGTCCTGCAATAAATATTTATCCACCATTTGGCGTAAACCTGCATAGGTGAATAAATAATCCCTCTCATGTTTCAATTGTTTGCCGAAATAGATTAATTCACGTGGCGTATAGGCATCGAGTATAGACTTGTCATATACCCCTCTAAATACATTATTTCTAACAAAGTATTCAAAGGGAATAGGCTTTTCCTGTTTAAATACTTTTTTATAAAGGTCAATTAAAAGGAGGCGTGAAGCCACATATTGATAATCGGGATTTTCTTCCGAAATTAAATCGGCTGCCGATTTAATCATAATGGTTTGAATCTCCTCCGTTGTAATTCCATCATAAAATTGAATCTTGGAATTAATCTCAATATCCGATACCGATACATTTTCATAGCCGTTACACGCCCATTCAACCATATCATGAATCATTTTTAAATCTAAAGGCGCAGAGGTGCCATCACGCTTAATTACATTAATCGTCTTCATAGTTTTAATAAAAATAAATTTGTTAGTTATGTAGTTTATTCGTATCAACAAAAATAGAGGAAGAATTGCGGCTAATTACAAATGAGAAAATTAAGTTATTAACAACTTATTAAAAAATTATATAAGCTTAAAAATTAGATGGTTAGAAATATACATTTATTACAAAAAATATTAAAATATTGCAAATCAGTTATTTTGCTTTATTGTGACTTTGACTGATAGCTTTCATAATTATATCTTTTTCGGGACTATACCCTCTGGCGGGAGCATATTCTCGTCCGTAATAAATTATTTGTAAATGCAATTTGTTCCATTTTTCTTTGGGAAAGAGCCTTTTGGCATCTTTTTCCGTTTGTGTCACACTTTTTCCTGAACTTAATCCCCATTGTTTCATCAATCGATGAATATGTGTGTCAACAGGGAAGGCGGGCTGTCCGAAAACCTGACTCATAATCACACTCGCGGTTTTATGTCCAACTCCGGGTAGAGCTTCCAATTCTTCAAAAGTATGGGGCACTTTTCCATTATGTTTTTCAATCAATATTTCCGAAAGTCGATGAATGGCTTTGGCTTTTTGCGGAGACAAACCAACCGGTTTTATGATTTCTCTGATTTGTTCGGGAGACAATTTTACCATATCATAGGGATTGTCGGCTAAACCAAACAAAACAGGAGTTACGCGATTTACCATTGCATCGGTAGTGCGTGCGGATAGAAGAACGGCTAACAAAAAAGTATATTCATTTATATGATCCAATGGAATGGGAGGATTGGGGTATAATTTATCCAAGATTTCCATTATAACTTTTGCCTTTTCTTTTTTCGTCATTTTTTCGTATCTTTACTTTGATTGAAGTTTGCAAGATACAAGTTTTTAAAATTAAAAATTAATTAATCATGACACATTTAAAAGTAGGAGATAAAGCACCGGAGTTTGAGGCTTACAATTGTATGGATCAATTGGTAAAATTATCCGATTATAGAGGGAAGAAATTAATTCTATATTTTTATCCTAAAGCCATGACACCGGGTTGTACCGCCGAAACAGTTGATTTGGCCACTCATTATGACCTATTAAAGGAGAAAGGTTTTGATGTTTTGGGAGTCAGTCCAGATCCCAAAGAACGTCAACGTAAATTTAAAGAGAAATATAATGTGCCTTTTTCTCTGATCCCCGATGAAGAAAAAAAAGTGATAATGCTTTACGGAGTCTGGGGACCTAAAAAACTCTATGGAAGAGAATATGAAGGTTTGCATAGAACAACTTTTATTATAGATGAAAACGGAATCATTGAACACATTATTAAAAAAGTGAAAACAAAAGCACATACCGAACAAATTTTAAATCTTTATAAAGACAAATAATTATGCCTGAGCAAACCAATTGGAAAGAATTAAAAATATGCATGGACTCCATGGAAGCCCAACTTATAAGAGGTTTATTGGAGAGTGAGGATATTCCCGTTCAAATGGATAATATCAATATGCATGACTTATTGCCCGGAGTAGGTTTAATTAACATTAAAATACTTGTTCCGGAGGAATATTTTGAAAAAGCAGAAAAACTTGTACGGGAATTTTATGACGGACAATAAATTTTATACATTATAATATATATTAGAAAGTTTTAAAGTTTAATAAATGTAAAGAATAAAAAATTCGCAAATAAACTTTCAATAAGCCTTTCATTTTTAATCATTTACAAATAAATTGCTATTTTCATTAAAAATATTTCAAAAAACGCTTGACAAAAGCTTTTGGATATTGTATCTT
>JAMOVT010000043.1 GCA_027061855.1 Flavobacteriales bacterium | reverse complement strand
CGAGTGTTTTAGCTGAATTTATGAAGCTAAAATATATCGAGAACTTAGACAAGCGTTTAATATAACAAACTTTCTTTTTAAAATCCGCAAGTCCTGCTTCTCGATACAATCCCGAAGCAAGTTCGGGATCACTCGAAGTGACATTGCTCCATTTTCCTTCTTAATTCATATTCTACCGCTTGTCTTTTCGAATAACATCTGGCAACCAAGAAATAGTAAAAGCCAAAAAAATTTTATAAATACTATAAAATAAATTTCTTAAAACATCCTTTCATCTGCAAAGCTGTAATATTGATCGCCGGCGATTATAAGATGATCCAAAAATTGGATATTCAGCAATTTTGAAGCCTCTTTTATTTTTTGGGTCAATTCACGGTCGCTATGACTAGGTGCCAAATTTCCGGAAGGATGGTTATGAGCTACAATAAAAGAGGTTGCCTCTTCATCGAGGAGTTTTTTCATTAAAAGTCGTATATCCACCAATGAGTGGTCCAGTCCTCCCGAATTTAGTTTTTCAACAAAGGTCAAGGTGTTTTTTTTCATTCCCAAGACCCAAAATTCTTCCACATGTTTATCGGCCAACTTAGTATGAAAAACGGCAAAGGCTTCTTGGGAAGAATTGATGTTTGGTTTATCGATTGCCGCCGTATAATTTCTTCTTCTTCCCAGTTCGAGTGCCGCAATAATACTAATGGCTTTTGCCTCGCCTACCCCATTGAATTGCAATAATTTTTTTATGGACATCTTCCCCATTTCATTGAGATTATTACCGGCAGTCTTTAAAATTTTTTGGGCTACTTCCACCGCCGATTCATTCCGGTTTCCCGATCTCAATAAAATCGCTATCAATTCGGCATTGCTCAGTGCATCCACTCCTTTCTTTAAAAGTTTTTCGCGCGGCCGATCGTCCAAAGACCATTTTGATATGGGCAGTTTATTTTTCATTTTGGATTTTATCAATGATTTTTTTCTCATCCAATCCGCCGTAATTCCCCGAACTCATCATTAAAAGAACCTTTCCTTTGAGATCCATATCATAGAGATCCTTGTGTAATTTTGCGGGGTCGGTATAGACTTCCAAATCGGGTCTGGCGAATTGTTTTTTGATGGTTCCGGCATCGATAGGTTCCAGTTTTTTAATCTCTACGGCATGCGGAGAATAGAAAACGACGGCACGGTCGGCTTTGTCTAATTTTCCTTTGTATTGCGGCAAAAAATCTTTGTTTAGACTACTGTACGTATGCAATTCGAGCAAGGCAATTACCTCCTTGTCGGGAAAACTTTCCTTAACCGCATTTACACTGGCCTGCACCTTGGAAGGAGCATGTGCAAAATCTTTAAAAATATAGGTGTCGCCATCCTCAAAGATAATTTCCAAACGGCGGTCGGCACCGGTGAAACTTTGTATGGCATTGTCGAAGTCTTCCTCCTGCACACCCAGCGTTTTACATACTTGCCCGGCCGCTTCGATGTTTTGCACATTGTGCCTCCCGATAATTTGCAAAGCGATATCTTCTTTCCCTGTTTTTTTTAGGAAATAATTCATTCCCTTGCTGTAATAATCAGGAGTTTTATAGGGGATTTTATTTACCTCGCCTTTAAATTCTTCCACTATTTTTTTTAGCTGAGGATCTTCTTCATTATATATCAGGTTTCCGCCCGGCTCTATTACTTCGAGGTATTTTCTAAACTGGTCCAAATAATTTTCTTCGGTAGGGAATTTGTTCATATGATCCCAGGCTATTCCGCTAATCACAGTGGTATGCGGATGATACCAAAAAAATTTGGGACGCGGATCGA
>JAMOVT010000042.1 GCA_027061855.1 Flavobacteriales bacterium | reverse complement strand
TCAAAAAGAACCCGAAATAGAAATCGACGCTAAAATAAAAATCAGTGATATTAATGATAAACTTTATCGATTGATTAAACAAATGGCGCCCTTTGGGCCCGGAAATATGCATCCCGTTTTTCTCACGGAAAGTGTCAATGATAACGGTTACAGTAAAAACGTAGGAAAAGACAACAGCCATTTGAAACTCTCGTTAAGAGAATTGAAATCGGGAAAAATTATGAACGGAATCGCTTTTGGAATGGGAGATAAAATCGATATGGTGAAATCGGGCAAACCGTTGTCTATCGTTTATACAATCGAAGAAAATGTATGGAATAACAGACGAAGCTTACAACTACTAGTAAAAGATATTAAACCGATGTTCTAAATGAAATTTATAGAAAAAGACTTTATCGCACAAGAAATAACTTCTTCTTTCCCTCACAAAATAAGCATTACAAAAGAAGCTCCTTCGAATATTGCCCTTGTGAAATATTGGGGAAAATTCCCCGGACAAATCCCCATGAATCCTTCGGTGAGTTTTACATTAACCAACAGCAAAAGCATTACAAAAGGCCAATTTATCCCCAAAAAAGAAAAAGACAACCGGCTATCATTCGAATTTTTATTTGAAGGAAAACCCAAGCCCGGCTTTGAACCAAAAATCCAGACTTTTCTGGAAAACATACTGCCCTATGCACCATTTTTAACCGCTTATCATCTGATTTTTGACAGCCGGAACACTTTCCCGCATTCTTCGGGAATCGCTTCATCGGCAAGTGCTTTTGCCGCTTTGTCCAAAATCATAATCGAACTGGAAAAAAAGTTAGCAAAATCTCCGAAAGAAGAGGAATATTACCTTAAAAAAGCTTCTTTCTTGGCCCGAATCGGCTCCGGAAGTGCCGCACGAAGCATTGAAGGACCGGTAAGCCTCTGGGGAGAACACCCGGAAATCGAAAGAAGTTCCAACATTTATGCCGTCAAACCCGGTTTTGAGCTTCATGAGAATTTCAAAAATTTCAGGGACAGCATCGTATTGGTGGAAAAAGGACAAAAAAAAGTATCCAGCACAGCCGGACATGCTTTAATGGAAAACCATATTTTTAAAGAAATCCGTAAAAATCAAGCCTTTGACAATACAACGGAAATGCTCTCCATTCTTGAAAACGGAGATTTGGACAAATTTATAGAACTGGTGGAAGCCGAGGCTTTAACGCTGCATGCCATGATGATGACTTCCAGCCCCAATTATCTTTTGATGCAACCCGAAACGCTGCATATCATCCATAAACTCAGAGAATATCGAGAAGCAACGGGGAGCAAAGCCTGTTTTACTTTGGATGCGGGAGCCAACGTGCATATCCTGTATCCCCGGAAAGAAGAAAAAGAAATAAAAAGCTGGCTTAAATCAATTACCGGCAAAGAAATTTTGGACGATTTCATAAAAATGGCTTAAATTTATGTTTCTATAAAAACAAAATCCCATGAAAAAATATTTGTATGTTTTGATGGCGGTAATTTTTATTCAAAAAATGCCGGCCCAATTAAAAAATAACGAAACTTTTACCAATACAAAAGGAAGTGAATATCAATTCAAAGTATTAAAGCACCTTGACGATACTCCCGTAAAAAGTCAAGATCGAACCGGTACTTGTTGGAGTTTTTCCACCATGTCTTTTCTGGAATCCGAATTGTTGAGAAAAGGGAAAGGCCAACACGACTTGGCCGAAATGTGGGTAGCAAGAAACGCCTACCGCGGGAAAGCAAAAAATTATCTATTGATGGACGGCCATTTCAATTTTGGAGAAGGAGGAGAATTTCATGATATTCCCTGGGTGGTAAAAAGATACGGAATAGTCCCGCAATATGCTTATCCCGGCATTGCCTACGGAAGTGAAAAATATAATCATGCCGAAATGCAAGCCGTATTGGACGGAATGGTAAAAGCCTTAAATAAAAAACCCATGGGAGGAAAACTTTCTCCGGTATGGGAAAAAGCACTTATGCGCGTAGTGGATAGCTATCTCGGCGATGTACCCGAAAATACCGAAGATTTTACTTTTGAATACAAAGGAAAAAAATACACTCCAAAATCTTTTGCAAAATACCTGGATTTGAATATGGACGATTATGTGGAGTTGACCTCTTTCACTCATCATCCTTATTATTCAAAATTCGTGCTTGAATTGCCCGATAACTGGCAAATGGCACAAGCCTATAATATCCCGCTGGACGAATTACAAGATGTAGCCGAAAAAGCAATCGATAAAGGTTATACTTTTGCATGGGCCGCCGATGTTTCGGAAAAAGGTTTTTCACATAAAAAAGGATTGGCCATCGTTCCCGAAGACGAAAGAACCGCACAACGAAGAAGCGACAAAAAATACGAGGAAATAGACGGAGAAAAAGTGCCCAATGCCTTTTATATTCCCGTTCCCGAGAAAAAAATCACGCCGCAACTGCGTCAGGAAGCTTTTGAAAACCGCTCCACTACCGATGATCACGGAATGCATGCCGTAGGGATTGTACAGGACCAAAACGGAAAAAAATATTTTATCATTAAAAATTCCTGGGGAAAATCAAACGAACTAAACGGATATTTTCTCGCTTCCTATCCTTATTTTCGTTATAAAACCATCGCTATCTTTGTACATAAAGATGCCTTACCGAAAGACTTGAAAAAGAAATTGGGGATTAAATAATTTTTAGAGAAAAAGAGAACGGATTGATCCGTTCTCTTTTTCTTTTTTCAGCCATAATTTCCATGCATCATAAGATAAGCGTTTGTTGCCTTCGCCATCCCGCACTCCGTTGTCTTTCATAAGGCGGCCAAATTAGGGCGGCTTATTCAAAAATTGGAATAATCAATTAAACCGGATAAAAATTAAAAACTTTCAAAAATATAAACGCATTCCGGGAATCAAAAACTCCGAAAAAACAGATTTTTTATCTTATTAATTCTCTTTATCTTTGCAGCATGCCCAAATTACTCGGAATAGATTACGGAAAAAAAAGAACCGGCATTGCCGAAACCGATGATTTACAGATTGTTGCAAGCGGTTTGACCACTGTTGAAACGGATAAATTATGGCAATTTCTTGAAAAATATATGGAAAATAATGAAGTGGAAAAAATAGTTATCGGAGAATCTTTAGACCTGGAAGGAAATCCCAATGCCATTGAAAAAGAAATCTTGAAATTCATAGAAAAATTTAAGAAAAAATTTCCTGAGATAGAAGTGGTAAGGGAAGACGAGAGATATACTTCAAAAATGGCCATGGAAACGATGATCAAAGGAGGGCTGAAAAAGAAAAAACGCAGAAACAAAGCCATGCTCGATCAAGTAAGTGCAGCTTTGATTTTACAATCCTATTTATATAAAAAATAAGAAAAAATGATATTACCGGTAGTAGCATACGGCATGCCCGTTTTGAGAAAAAAAGGAAAAGAAATCACCCCTGATTATCCCGGATTGCAAGAACTCATAGACAATATGTTTGAGACCATGTATGCCTCGGATGGCGTGGGATTGGCCGCTCCGCAGATAGACCGTTCCATTCGCCTTTTTGTGATTGATGCCGAACCTTTTGCCCAAGTAGACGAAGTAAAAGAGGAAGAAAAGGAAAAATTAAAAGGGCAACGCGTATTTATCAACCCTATTATTTTGGAAGAAAGCGGTGAAGAATGGAATTTTACCGAAGGCTGTTTGAGTATTCCCGGAATCAATGAAGACGTAAAGAGAAAATCCAAAATTAAAATAGAATATTACGACCGGGATTTCAATAAACATACGGAAGAAATAGACGGGCTCTTGGCGCGTGTAATCCAACATGAATACGATCATATCGAAGGTGTTTTGTTTACCGATTATCTCAGCCCGCTGAAAAAACGCCTGTTAAAAAGAAAATTGGAAAACATCAGCAAAGGGAAAGTAAATGTGCATTACAGGATGAAATTCCCCAAAAAATAATCGTCCGATGAAAAAATGGAAAATATTATTTGGTACCGTTTTTTTGATTTTTATTTTTTTATTTTCTTGTAAAAATTCCACCCGGGAGGCTGTAACCGGCAAAAGCAACGGAATAGAATATGCTTCTCATTTAAAGTTGGATAAAGCCGGGGATTATACCATTATTGAAGTAATGGAACCTTGGGCAAAAGCCGGAAATTATAAATATGTTGCGGGAAAAAACAAAAAAAAACTCCCCGATTCTTTAAAACAATATCCGTTTATACAAGTGCCGGTGAACAATCTGGTGGTTACCTCTACTACACACCTTCCCGCTCTTTCCCTTTTGGGAGAAGAAGATAAATTAAAAGGTTTTCCGAATACCAAATATATCTCCTCAGATACATTTATGGAAAAGCTGCGAAAAAATCAAATCAAAGAAATTGGGAACGGAGCCGGATTAAATACAGAAGAAACTTTATTGCTCAAACCCGATGTGATTGTCGCTTTTTCCAGTGGAAGAGACCAAAAACAATACGAGTTTTTCGAAAAACACGGAATTCCCGTACTTTATAACGCCGACTGGATGGAAAGTTCTCCTTTGGGACGTGCCGAATGGATTAAATTGTTCGGAGTATTATTCGGAAAAGAGAAAAAAGCACAACAAAAATTTGATGAAATTGCCGAAAATTATAATCTTATAAAAGAAAAAATACAATCCATAAAAGAAAAACCCCTTGTTTTTCAGGGAGGATTTTTTGCCGGAAAATGGTATGTGCCGGGAGGAAAAAGTTATGCCGTACAATTGATAAAAGATGCCGGTGGAAGATATATTTGGGAAGAAGATACGCATAATGGGAGCATTCCCGTCAGTTATGAAAATGTGTTGATAAAATTACCACAAGCAGATATATGGTTAAATCCCGGGAGCATCTTATCAAAAACCGCTCTAAAACAAGCTTTTCCCGAAGTAATAAAAATGAAAAGTTACCGCAAGGATCAAATATATACCTA
The DNA here is from genome assembly GCA_027061855.1 of Flavobacteriales bacterium. Lineage (GTDB taxonomy): Bacteria > Bacteroidota > Bacteroidia > Flavobacteriales > Flavobacteriaceae > JALSPZ01. Next base: position 29,023 of record JAMOVT010000042.1, on the reverse strand, counting down.
TGCCTTAATGAAAGGAAAAAACGGCGGATTAATTTATTTTGAAGAATCTGCCGCACGCCCGGATAAAGTGCTTCGAGATTTATATCATATTTTCTATCCCGAAGAAACACCAGACTATCATTTTCACTACTATTCCATTTTATTGCCTTGATAAACATATAAAAAATAACGAGTTATAATTTTATATTGAAAATTATTTTTCGTATATTTGCAAACTCAAAAAATTTAAAACCAACAGAATTATGTATGCAATTGTAGAGATAGCAGGGCAACAATTCAAAGTGAATAAAGACCAAAAGGTATTTGTTCATCGTTTACCCGGAGCGGAAGGAGACAATGTCACTTTTGACAAAGTTTTGCTTTTGGATAACGATGGTCAAGTAACAATTGGCGCCCCGGTTATAGAAGGAGCAGGTGTAACTGCCAAAATTTTACGCCACCTTAAAGGTGACAAGGTAATCGTTTTCAAAAAGAAAAGAAGAAAAGGTTACAAAAAGAAAAACGGACACCGTCAATATTTGACTGAAATCGTTGTAGAAGACATTTTAGCCCAAGGAGTAAAAGGAGAAAAGAAAGCTGCTGCTCCCAAAAAAGCTGAAACCGCAAAGAAAACCACTGCTAAAAAAGCGCCCGCTAAAAAAGCAAGTAAAGCCGATGATTTGAAAAAAATAGAAGGAATCGGACCTAAAATCGCTTCTATTTTGGCAGAAAACGGATATGAAACATTTGCAAAATTAGCCAAAGCAGATCCTGAAAAGATACGTGAACTTTTAGTAGAAAAAGGAGGAAAACGTTATGCAATGCACGATCCCGAAACATGGCCTAAGCAAGCTGAATTGGCTGCCGAAGGAAAATGGGACGAGCTAAAAAAATGGCAAGATGAATTGGACGGAGGACGTTCATAAATCAATCATTCAATCAGTAAACAATAAAATTTAATTATTATGGCACATAAGAAAGGTGTAGGTAGTTCCAAAAACGGTAGAGAATCGGAAAGTAAACGATTGGGCGTCAAAATATTTGGCGGTCAAACTGCTATTGCCGGTAATATTATCGTTAGACAAAGAGGAACAAAACATCATCCCGGAAAAAATACTTTCATGGGAAAAGACCACACAATACACGCAGCAATAGACGGTATTGTGAAATTTGAAAAGAAAAAAGGCGGAAAATCTTATATCTCTGTTATACCTGTAACAGAAGCATAAGAAAAGCTTTTTATACATTATTTAAGTCGCCTGTGCTCACAGGCGACTTTTTTGTTCTTAGTAAACCCGTCAGCCTTTATAGAAAAATTATAGGAAAAGCCATATCTTTGCAAGAAATATATCTGTCAATATGGATTTTTGGTCAAAAGTAGCAGGGGTCATTCTGCGAAATAAAATAGTTTTCATCCTCTTGATTATAGCTACTACGCTATTTATGGCCAGCCAATGGAAGTATGTCAAGATTTCCTATGAACAAAAAAGTATTCTGCCCGATACCAACCCCTATGTAATCGAATATAAAAAATTCAAATCGAAATTTCCCAATGATAACAGCTTGATCCTTGTTGGAATTAAAGATAGCACTCTGTTTACTCAAAAGAAACTGAATCAATGGAATAGCTTATTTGATAGTATCTCGAAATTTGATGAAATAGAAAGTGTCGTATCATTGTCAAACCTAAAAGTTTTAATAAAAGATACAACCAAAAAAGAATTTACCTACCAAAATCTTATAAACGGTAAAATTAAATCGGATAAAGAAGCACGCGCGATTCAAGCCAAACTTTTTGATTCCCTTCCTTTTTATGAAGGAATAATTTACAATAAAAAAACAGGGGCCATACAAGGATTGATTACCTTGAAAAAGGAAATAGTCAATAGTGAAAAAAGAGCAGGTTTTATAACAAAGAAATTAAAACCTTTATTAGACAAATATAAAAAAAGCCATTTTCCGGAAATGCATATCTCCGGGCTCATTTATATAAAAACCCTCGATGCCGAAATCATAAAAAAAGAAATACCCTTTTTTATCGGACTTACTTTATTGGTAGCAGCCATTATTCTCTTTTTCTTTTTTAGAACCCCATCTCCCATAGTGATTTCGCTTTTGATTGTTTCGATCGCCGTAATGTGGTCTTTTGGTATTATGGGATTACTGCATTACCAAATCAGTATATTAACGGCCATTATTCCGCCACTGGTAATTGTAATAGGTGTGCCGAATGCCATTTTCTTGATCAATAAATACCAGCAAGAGATTATGAAACACGGCAATCAAGCCAAGTCCTTGCAACGTGTTATCAGTAAAACGGGAAATGCTATTTTAATGACTAATTTAACAACTGCCATAGGTTTCGGAACCTTTATTGTAGTCAATAATAAACTTTTAAGAGAATTTGGAGTGGTCGCATCACTTTCCGTTTTATCTATCTTTATTCTTTCTATTTTAATAATTCCCATTTTTTACAGCTATAAAAAAATTCCCAAAGACAAACATTTAAAACACTTAAATAAAAAATGGGCAAAAAATTTCATCAATTGGCTGATCAAAACAGTACGATACAAATACCAATTTATTTTTGCAATTGTAGTACTATTGATTATTATCAGTATGATTGGTGTGTATAAAATTAAAATATCCGGCAGTATCCTCGCAGATTTACCAAAAAACACCGATTTTTATCATGACATCAAATTCTTTGAAAAGGAATTCGGAGGCATTCTCCCTTTAGAAATTATGATTGATACCAAAAGAAAAAAGGGAGCTTTTAAGCCGGTGGTATTGAAAAAAACCGATGAATTACAAAAAACAATCGAAGATCTTCCGGAATTATCCAAACCCGTTTCACTTGTTAATTTTGTTAAATACCTCAAACAAGCTTTTTATAATAACGATCCCCAATACTACCAATTGCCTTCAAGGAATGAACGGGCTTTTATTTTATCCTATTTGAAAAAAACAAAAGACAATCCCGGTTTTCTTAGATCCTATACAGATTCCACTCAAAGATATTTGCGTATAACAACATTTATGAAAGATATCGAAACGGATAAAATGGAAAAAATAGAAGATTACCTGGCGTTAAAAACCAATAAATTATTCCCAAAAAATAAATTTGAGGTAATTATGACAGGTAAGGCCAAGCTCTTCTTAAAAGGGACACATTATTTGATGAATAACTTGGTATTATCTCTAGGTTTGGCCATTTTATTAATATTTATTTTTATCGCTTGGATGTTTAATTGGTCTTTAAAGATGGCTGTTATATCACTCATTCCAAATCTTTTACCTCTTCTTATTACCGCAGGACTAATGGGGTATTTAGGTATTCCCCTTAAACCCTCCACCATACTTATATTCAGTATTGCTTTTGGAATATCGGTAGATGATACCATTCATTATTTGGCAAAATTACGACAAGAATTAAGGCATCATCACGGTCAAGTAAAACGTTCCGTGTACAAAGCTTTACGGGAAACCGGCCTCAGTATGTTTTATACGTCAATTGTGCTGTTTTTTGGCTTTTTGGTCTTCTTGGGGTCCAGCTATGGAGGAACCAAAGCTTTGGGAGGCTTAATTTCATTTACCTTGCTTGTGGCAATGTTTTCAAACCTGTTATTACTTCCCGCGCTGGTATTATTCTTGGATCGCTTCTTCAAAACCAAAGAAGATTATGAAAAACCCGAATTGGTAATATTCCCTGAAGACAACGATGAAAACGAATAAATTATGAATGAATTTCAACTATACTTTAGACTTGGATTAGAACATATATTAAGCTTCTCTTCATGGGATCATCTTTTGTTTTTAACCGGTTTAATTGTTGTTTTTGAACTTAAAGAATACAAAAAGATAATAGGAGTTATCAGTTTGTTTGCATTGGCACATACATTCAGCTTATTTTTCTCTGCCAAAGGAATTATCCGGATAAATGGAGTTCTTGTAGAAAAAGCCATCCTTTATACCATTCTGATCACTGCTTTATCTAATCTATTGATTACCAACATAAAATGGTTAACTAAAGCACATTACTTTTTTGCTTTCTTCTTCGGGTTAATTCATGGCTTGGGCTTTGCCAGAGATTTCAAAATGATGGTATCCGGACAAAAAAATATGATTGCTCCTTTAATTGAATTTACCATAGGAATAGAAACCGGTCAAATCATTGCTTCCTCGGTTATATTGTTGTTAATATTTGTTTTATCAAAGATTTTACCTTTTAACCGGAAAGAATTAACCGCGTTACTTTCTGCTTTTATTATCGGATATACGCTTGCTTTGATGCATTAAAAAAGCCCCGGAAAAATCCGGAGCAAAGAATATATGAAGCGTTAAAAGATTATTTCACACGCAATTTTTGTCCCACTTTAATATTGTTCCCTTTCAGATGATTTAATTTACGCAAGGTTTCAACCGGAACTCCATACTTGACATGAATTCTATATAAAGTTTCTCCTTGTTTAACTATATGATAAACCGGTTTATTCTCCATATCATTATTTATGGTGGTGGATTTTTCTTGCTTTGTATTTGCATCAGCTTCCTGATTACCGGGGATTAAAATTACCTGTCCTACCTTTATAATAGATGAATTATCAAAATCATTGGCTTCCATTATAGCTGATACTTCAATGGCATGATCTCGTGCAATTGAGTAAATAGTTTCACCTTGCTTGACGGTATATTTATAGGCTTCTCCTTTTGAAATCGCAGATTGAGAGACCTCAGGCTGAACTTCAACATCCTTTTTTTCTTCTTCGGAACGAATAATTTTATTTTTGGGAATCCGGATTACTTGTCCCACTTTAATCTCAGTAGATTTATCAAAATGATTAGCAGTTAATAAATCATCTATTTTTATATTGTTTTCTTTTGCAATGGAAAAAAGAGTCTGTCCTTCTTTCACCACATATTTTTCATCTTCGGGAATCTGTGTTTCATCTGTTTCCAGAACTTCAACCGCTTCATTAGCTTGTTCATTTTTTATTTCCACCTCTTTTTCCGTTTTTTGAGCTTCTTCCTCTTGTTTCTGGGCAGTATTTTGCGAATCATTATTTATTTCTTCATCTCCAAGAGTCAAAACAAGAATTTGGCCTTCATAAATATCAAAATCATTCAGATTATTGATTTTTTGAATTTTCTTAACAGGGATATTAAATTTGTTTGATACAGTAAAAATAGTTTCTCCTTTTTTGACTTCATAAATGAATTTCTTATTCTCGTGGCTCATATTTTCAGCAGTATCATTTACTTTGATACTCATTCCCTTTAATACTTCTTTATCCAATTCATTCAATCTGTATTTATTGATTAAATAAATTAACTTATCAGGATAGCTGGGATCTGTGGCATAGCCGGCCTTTTTTAGTCCTTTTGCCCAAGCTTCAAAATCTGTTTTAGGTAAACGAAATAAAAATGCATAACGTTTTCTATGCGCCAAAAATTTTGAATGATCTACATAGGAACGTTCAGGATTTTCATACTTTCTAAAACATTCTTGTATATCATCATCATCATATAGATATCGGGGGCCCGACCAATCTTTATGACATTTTACACCAAAATGATTATTGGCACGTGTGGCCAATTCGCTTTTTCCAGCTTGCGATTCCAATATTCCTTGCGCAATGGTAATACTTGCAGGGATACCATATTCCTTCATTTCACGTTGAGCTATCGATTTATATTTTGCAATATATTTAAGAATATCAATATCTCTATTGGTATATTTCACACCGGTTCCTTGTTTATCATTTTTAATAATACTGATTTCTTCATCACTGTAAGTCTTTTCGGTTACCTTTTTCTTTGATCCGCAACTAGTCATAAAAAGACCTCCTAAAATAATGATCAATAGTAATTTTTTCATATTAACAAATTTTTAACAGGCAAAGAAACAAATATTGTAATTTTTGCCAATCGCTATTTACAAAATTAATAAAAAAACACGTAATAGCTATTTATTATCGATAAAATCTTCTTAAAAAAAGAAATGTTAGCTTTCGGAAAGCAATTATTAATCAAGAAATTATAAGTATTTTTGCAGTCATTCAATTTGCTTATGAAAATAATTAAACTCGATAATGAAGGACTTTATTTACCTGTAATGGAACATTTCCTTTCCATTCAAGGAGAAGGTTTTTATACCGGTACCGCATCATTTTTTATTCGCATCGGAGGTTGTGATGTAGGTTGTCATTGGTGTGATGTCAAAGAAAGTTGGAATCCCGAGATACATCCCTTAATTTCTGTAAAAGAAGTGACAGAAAAAATACCACAGAATATACCCACCGTAGTCCTAACGGGAGGTGAGCCGAGTTTATATAATTTAGAAACCATTACAAACCTTCTTAAAAAGAAAGGAAAAAAGATCCATCTTGAAACCTCCGGAACAGGTAATTTGACAGGTAATTTTGATTGGGTATGCTTATCTCCTAAAAAAAACGAACTTCCGAAAAAAGAATTTTATGAGATAGCTGATGAGTTAAAAGTAATCATACAAAATAAAACCGATTTCAAATTTGCTGAAGAACAAGCCAATCGACTTCCTAGAAAAGTCCGTCTGTATTTGCAACCCGAATGGAGTCAACGAGAAAAAATGATCCCTTTGATTATTGATTATATTCAACAAAATCCAAGGTGGAAAATATCTTTACAAACACATAAATATCTCGGTATCCCTTAATTTACGGAACAATTTTTGTTGTTTTTTGTTATAGGTGCATAAAAAAATTATTTATATATTAGCAAAATGAAACTTTTTCAAGCTGACTTTGGAAAGTTTTGAATAATATAAATTTCATAACACACTGTCTATCAATAAATTAAATATTTTAAAATATGAAGCCAAAGAAATCACCGGAAGCCAATTTAAATAATTACAGTTCGACTTTTATCTTATTAGGCTTGGTTTTAGTCACTTTTTTAACATGGAAAATCATTGAATTAAAAACCTATGAAAAAGAAATTTCCATTGATAAATTAGACTTGACCGGAACAGAAGAAGATGAAACTTTGGAAGTAAATGTGGAAGATCTCAAATTACCTCCACCACCTGCCCCCGTAGCTCCGCCAGAAGAAATCAAAGTAGTAGAAGATGAAGAGGATGTAAAAGAAGATATTGTTCAATCTTCCGAAACCGACGATAAAGAAGAAATCCAAGAAATTGAAGACATCGAAACCGAAGATGTAGAAGAACCGGATGTGGAAGTAGCTTTCCAGTTTATCCAAAACCCTCCTATTTATCCCGGTTGTGAAGGAAAAAAAGGACAAAAATTAAAAGATTGTATGAGTAAGAAAATTGCTAAATTCGTGAATCGCAATTTTAATACTTCTATCGCATCTGACCTCGGACTTTCAGGAGAAAGAGTGAAAATTCTCACTCAATTTACCATAGGAAAAGATGGACGTGTAACAAATATTCGTGCCCGTTCAAAATATAAAGATCTAGAAAAAGAAGCACGTCGCGTTATTGCTAAACTTCCTAAAATGAAACCCGGTCAACAAAGAAACAGACCTGTAAAAGTAACTTATACTTTACCGATTATATTTAAAGTCGAAGATTAAACCCATGTTTTATATATCTTTCAAAGCCGGAATTTCATCCGGCTTTTTTATTTTCCAAACTTTCACTATTTATTTTGTATTTTTGTATAAAATTATTGAAAATGGATATCAAGAAGTATTTGGACAGCACCTATTTAAAAACCGCAGAACAAGCCGGTATCAGTGAAAAAGAAAATGAAGAAATAGTAAAAAAAACCATTCAAGAGGCGATTGACAATGGATTTTACTTGGTTATGATACGTCCTAAATATGTAAAACTTGCCAGGAAAATGATCGATGAGGCAGGAGCTGATGTAAAAGTCGGAACAGTAATTGGGTTTCCCGAAGGAACATTAAATTACAAACTCAAACTTGCCGAAGCACAACAGGCCATCAATGACGGTGCAGATGAATTGGATTTTGTCGTCAATTATCCCCTTTTTAAAAAGGGAGAGATTGATAAAGTAAAAAAAGAAGTGTTTGAAGGCACTCTATTAGGAATCAAAAACGGAAAAGTAGTAAAATGGATCATTGAGGTGGCTGCACTCACCCCCGAAGAAATTGCCGGTTTATCTCAATTGATACGCGATGTGGTATTACAATCTATCGGTTTGGAACACGCCGACAAAGTATTTGTAAAATCATCTACCGGATTTTATAAAACCCAAGACGGAAAACCCAATGGAGCCACTCCCGAAGCCATCAAAATTATGATTGAAAATGCAGATCCTTTACCTGTAAAAGCGGCAGGAGGCGTGAGAAGTTATGACGAAGCTGTCGAAATGATTAATCTAGGAGTAAAAAGAATCGGTACTTCTTCTGCAAAAGCAATAGCCGAAGGAGGAAAAACAAATAGCGATTACTAAAAAGTAAAATATGAACAAAAGGGTATATTTTATTTTCGTTTTCTTGTTTTCAATCTGGAATTCAATTTCACAACAAGCAGACCTTTCTTCCCCCAGAGCAACGATTTATACCCATTTGGAAAATCTAAAACCCGACAACTATCATCCCGAAATATCGGCTAAGACTATATATGGACTGGATTTGGAAGCGGCCCTAGATAAAGCTATTAAATTAAAATATATCTATGATGCAAAAGGAGTATTTATAGATTACAATAACATTCCTGCAGATCCCAATTATATAGATTCAATCCATTTCCCGCTACCCCGGCATGCTTACAAGCCTTTCCCTTATAAACTTCCGCAAGTTTATCTGGAAAAATATGGAAAAAACTGGTATTATTCCAAAGAAACGGTGGCAGAAATTGATATTCTCTATAAAGATATCTACAAGTTTGGAGCAGATCTTATTGTGAAATATGTTCCCGGACCTTTGCATGCCAAATTTTTCGGATTGGAATTATGGCAATGGATCGGATTACTGGTCATTATTTTCATTGTGTATTTTGTGCATATATTGCTCAAAAAAATACTTTACTATATCTTAAAAAAAGCCAAGAATCTACTCATTAAGATACCTGTGGATAATCTCGATGAGCAGCTCAAAAAATTCTCTCATCCACTTTCATATATATTTGGGATTTATCTGATGCAGATGATGATTCCTTATTTGTTATTGGGACAAAAAATAGGCAAATTTTTAATCGCATCTCTGCAATTTGCTGAAATCGTTTTCTGGATTTTTGTCTTTTTGAAATTAATTGATGTTTTTATTACTATCTATAAAAAGAAAGTAGAAAAAACCGCAAACTTACTCGATGACCAATTTATTCCTATCATAAAAAACACCTTGAAAACCCTAGTAATAGTAGTAGGAGTCTTTAAAATGCTGGTAATAATGGGAGCTGATCCCCGGGCTTTGATCGCCGGTGCCTCTATCGGTGGATTAGCGGTAGGTTTGGCAGCTCAGGATACAGTTAAAAACTTGATAGGCTCAATTATGATTTTTATCGATAAACCCTTTAAAATCGGTGATTGGATCAAAGTGGACAATGTAGAAGGAAGTGTAGAAGAGGTAGGTTTTAGATCTTCTATTATCCGTGCTGCAGATACAACTATTTATAAAATTCCAAATAGTAAAATGTCCGAATCCGTAGTAAATAATATGGCCCGCAGAGTTTACCGAAGATATAATACTACATTGGGAATACGTTATGATACCCCACCGGCTTTGATTGAAGAATTCGTCGAAGGAATCAAAAAAGTCATTGAGCTTCATCCCTTGACCCGAAACTATTCCAATTATACTCCCTATAACTCCGCCCCTTATAATGTGGAATTTATAGAGTACGGTGACTCTTCTTTAAATATTTTACTTAATGTCTATTTTATGACCAAAGATTATGGAGAAGAGATGCATGCAAGGCATATTCTTTTGCTCGGTATATTAGAGTTAGCCAATAGTCTGGGAGTGGAATTTGCCTTTCCTTCTCAAACATTATTTATGGAACTTTTCCCGGAGAAAAAGCCGGCTTATCCGCAATATCCTGAAAATATGGAAGAGATTAAAAAACGATTGGAAAAGGCAATTAAAACATTTCAAGACAAAATCACAAAGTATTGATACGACGTCAATATCAAAAATTAATGGCTCTGTTCTATGATCCTTTTATGGATTCATTGGAAAAGGAATTAATCAAACACCGCCGCTTTTTAATCGGAAAAATAGATAAAGGTCCCGTCTTGGAAGTAGGGGCGGGTACCGGTGTGAATTTTGATTTATATCCGGATCATCTCGAAATCTATGCCATTGAACCCTCGATGCCGATGTATAAAAAGGCTTTGAAAAAAGCAAAGAATAAACCTAATATTCATCTTTTTAATATCGGATTGGAAGAAGTAAGCGGGCATCCTGAAATTCCTGAATCCTTTCAATATATTTTATCTACTCTTGTCTTATGTACAATTAAAGACCCGGAAAAAGGAGCCGCCCGGTATCATCATTTATTAAAAAATGACGGAAAACTTCTTGTATTGGAACATATTCATTCCGGCGAAAACTTTTACGGAAAATTGCAAAAACTTGTTAATCCGGTTTGGAAACCCATTGCCGACGGCTGTAATCTCACCCGAAGGCAAGATGAAATATTAAAAAATAATGGCTTTGAAGCGATTGACGAAAAATACTTTAAATTGGGAACTGATTGGTATCGCGCCATTATGAAAAAATAAAACAATGAAAAACATTTATTCACAAATAATAAAAAATAAAAAACAAGGAAAAAAATCATTGGCCGTATTGCTCGACCCGGATATGTATGATAAACTTCCTCAAATTATTTATCAAATTAAAAAAATCCAGCCCGATTGGCTATTTGCAGGAGGAAGTATGGTGCAGAATAATCATTTGGATAAAATGATTCTGCAAATCAAAAAAAAATGTAACATTCCCATTTTCCTTTTTCCAGGAAATAATACACAAATATCAATAAATGCTGATGCCCTGTTATTTCTGAGCTTGATATCCGGAAGAAATCCCGAATTTCTTATAGGTCAGCATGTCATTGCTGCCCCTATTTTAGCAAAAAGCAAGTTGGAAATTATCCCCACCGGCTATATACTTGTAGAAAACGGAAAAACCACCAGTGTAGAATATATCAGCCAGACCAAACCCATTCCTCGCGATAAAGCCGACATTGCTTTGGCCACAGCTTTGGCAGGAGAAATGTTGGGAATGAAAATGATTTATCTGGAAGCAGGAAGCGGAGCCGCAAAACCTGTGCCTGCCAAACTCATTAAAAAGGTCTCCAAAAACCTTCATATCCCGCTTATTGTAGGTGGCGGTATAAGAAATAAAAAACAGATGAAAAAAGCCTTTGAGGCAGGTGCTGATATTGTAGTTATCGGAACTGCTATTGAAAAAGGACAATTTACCGGTTGACACTGTAACAATTATATTATTGACTCGTTAGAAATAAAGTAGTTTTAATACAAAACTTTACCTATGAAAAATATTTTTCCCTTTTTTATTCTTTTTATGACCTTTTCCTTGCAAGCCCAACAAAAACAATGGAACTTGCAAGAATGTTTAAGCTACGCCGAAAAAAATAATATCAGTCTTAAACAAACCCATTTGCAAATCGATCAAGCCAAGGTCAATATCCAAGGAAGTAAAATGGCCTATTTACCCAATATCAATGCCAATAGCTCGATTTCATGGAACAGCGGACTAACTCAAAATTTCACTACGGGAATTCTCGAAAATCAAACTACTTTCGGGGGAAGCGGCTCTCTTTCTTCTAATTTAAATTTGTTTAGAGGTTTTCAAAATCATTATAACTATAAAAAATCTTTGCTTGAAGAATTATCTGCCCAATACCAATACAAAGATGCCGTAAAAAATATTCAAACACAGATTGCTTCAGCTTATGTACAAATTCTTTTGGCAAAAGAAAACTTGGAAAACAGCAAACAACAGTATGAAAACAGTTTGCAACAAAAAGAAAAAATCAAAGAATTAATCAAAGCCGGTGTTTCTCCCAAAGGAGATTTGATTGATGCCGAAGCGCAAGTGAAAAATGATCAATTAAAAGTGATTCAAGCACTCAATTCCTATCAATTGGCCAAGTTAAATCTTGCACAAATTTTGGAACTCCCAGATCCTGAAAATTTTGAAATAGACGAGACCGAAAAAGAATTGGCTATTGATGAGAGTCTTTTGATTTTACCTTCTTCCGAATTGTTTTCTATGGCAAAACAACACAATTATAAAATCAAAACGGCAGAAACAAGCGAAAAAATTGCACAATTCCAAACCAAATTGGCAAAATCCCGTTTATACCCGAGTTTAAGTGGCTTTTTCAATTACAATACGCGGTATTCAGACAGGGAAAATATCGGTTTCGGGGGGGTGATTACTCCCGCAGATCCATTATGGACACAACTGAAAAACAATAAAGGAAAAACTTATGGAATCAGTCTAAATATTCCGGTTTTCAACGGATTATCAGCCAGAAATCAAGTGAAATTATCCAAGATAAATGAAACAAGGAGTGAATACCAAGTCATCAACAGTCATAAACAATTACAAAACGATATATATAAAATGCATATGGATTTGAAAGCGGCATACCAAAGTTTGAAAGCCGCAGAAGCCAGCGTAAAAGCCCAACAAAAAGCCTATGAATATGCAATGGAAAAATTTAAAGTGGGCGTTATTAATATTTTTGATTTGAACAATGTCAAACTAAAATATGAAAACGCTCAATATCAATACATTAATGCAAAATATCAATACTTTTTAAAATCAAAAGTTTTAGAATATAATATAAAATAATTTTCTATGAACAAAACATTAAAATATACTGTAATCATAGGCGTCCTTTTGCTTATAATTGTTAGTTTCGGAGCTGCCAAAGGATGGTTCGGACAAAAAGGAAATGCCAAAAAAGTATTTACCGAAAAAGTAAAACGGGTGGATATAATCGAAACAGTGACCGGTTCCGGTAAAATACAACCCGAGAAAGAAGTAAAAATTTCATCGGATGTGTCCGGAGAAATTATCGAACTTCCGGTAAAAGAAGGTCAACAGGTAAAAAAAGGAGATCTATTGGTAAAAATAAACCCCGACCTATATCAATCGGGATTAGAACGCGCCAAAGCTTCCGTAAATAATGCCAAGGCGAGTTTGGAACAAGCCAAAGCCCGGTTGGTCTCTGCCGATGAAGAATTTAAGCGTAGCAAACAATTATATGAAAAAGGAATTATCTCCAAAGCCGATTATCAAAAAGCGGAAACCAACTACAAAGTGGCACAAGCTACTTATAATTCGGCCAAATATTCTTTGCAAAGTGCCTATGCTAACCTCAAAGAAGCTAAAGACAATTTACAACGCACCACTATTTATTCACCAATATCGGGAACCATTTCAGCTCTGAATGTAGAAACCGGAGAACGAGTTGTGGGAACAAAGCAAATGACCGGAACGGAAATTATGCGTATTGCCAATCTCAATAATATGGAAGCTGTAGTGGATATCAATGAAAATGATATAGTAAAAATAAAGGTGGGAGACTCTGCTAATGTAGAAGTCGATGCCTATATGAATGATAAATTCAAAGGTGTCATTACGGAAATTGCCAACTCTGCCCAAAATAAATTGTCTAGTGGAGATGAAATTACCAATTTCAAAGTGAAAATACGATTATTGGAAGATTCTTACAAGCACTTGATGAAAGATAAGCCTGCATATTATTCACCTTTCCGCCCTGGAATGACTGCAGCGGTTGATATTATTACCAATGTAAAACGGGATGTAATCGGTGTACCAATCAGTGCTGTAACCATAAGAAAAGATACTGCGGCTGTGGCGTCTAAACACAAGAAAACAAACAAAAAAAAGGACGAAAATGCCAAACCTTTTGAAGTCGTTTTTGTTGTTGAAAACGGGAAAGCCAAAATAAAAGTAGTGGAAACAGGAATTCAAGATGATACGAATATAGAAATTAAAAAAGGACTGAATGAAGGAGATGAAATCATTACAGGTCCTTATAATCTACTCAGTAAACGTTTAAAAAACGGTGAAGCAGTAGAAGTGAACAAGTAATTTTTTTCTCATCATATACATTCGGGCGGCCAAAATTGGCCGCCCGAATGTGTATATGTTTAACAAAAGGAAAATTATTGCCCGGCTTCCGCCTTTTCTTCGGCACGTTGTTTCCTTTTTTCTTCTTTTACTTGTTTTTCACGCATTTGTGCATCTATTACCGCCACAACGGTCATATTCACAATCTCATCGGCAGTAGAACCTATTTGCAAGATATGTACCGGTTTGTTCATACCCATCATAATCGGCCCTACCATAGGTGCTTTGGTCAATTCTTTTACCATACGATAGGAAATATTAGCGGCATCCAAATTAGGGAAAATCAAAGTATTTACTTTTTTATTTACCAATTTTGAGAAAGGGAATTTCTCTTTCAAAAGGGTTTTATTTAAAGCAAAATCGGCTTGCATTTCACCGTCCACATTTAATTCGGGATATTTATTGCGTAAAATCAGAGCTGCTTTTTTCATTTTTTGTGCTTCGGGATGTTTGGAAGATCCGAAATTTGAAAAAGAAAGTAAAGCGATATTAGGTTTGATTCTGAACATTTTTACCACATTTCCCATCATAGCTGTCATACGCACAATATCATTGACATCGGGATTTACCACAATTGATGAATCCGTGAAAAATAAAGGACCTTTTTTGGTGATCAAAAGTGTAGTTGCAAATACTTTTTCTACCATCGGCGCTTTGCCGATTACCTCTATCATCGGTTTAAAAATAGTTCTGAAACTTCTGGAATAACCGGATATCACGGCATCAGCCTCGCCGGTTTCTACCATCATCGCCCCAAAATAATTACGATTACGCATTAATTTTCTGGCCTCGAGCAAAGTAATCCCTTTGCGTTGATGTTTTTCCCAGAAAAGCTGAGCAAAATGTTCTATCTTATCATTTACTTCGGGAGAGTTCGTATCAATAATCGGAAGGTCATCAGCATACTCCAATTCTTTTTTTACTTCTTCAATGGCCTCTCTGTTTCCCAAAAGAACGGGATGGGCGATTCCTTCTTCATGGGCTATATAGGCAGCTTTTAAAACTTCGGGCAAATCACCTTCGGGATAGACAACCACTTTGGGGTTTTTCTTGGCTTGATTGGTAATATACCGGATTTGTTTGGATTCGGCATCCAATCGATCCATTAATTCCTCTTCATATTTTGCAAAGTCTTCAATGGGCTTACGTGCCACTCCGCTTTCCATAGCGGCTTTTGCTACTGCGGGAGGAATTTTGTAAATCAAACGAGGATCAAAAGGTTTCGGAATAATATATTCTTTCCCGAAAGAAAGGTGTTTTTCATGATACACGGCATTGACCTGTTCAGGTACACTTTCTTTTGCCAATTCTGCCAAGGCTTTTACCGCAGCCAGTTTCATTTCTTCATTGATTTTGGTGGCTCTTACATCTAAGGCGCCTCTAAAAATATAAGGGAATCCCAATACATTATTGACCTGATTAGGATAATCCGATCGTCCCGTAGCCATGATTACATCTTTACGAGCTGCCAATGCTTCTTTGTAGTCGATTTCGGGAGTCGGATTGGCAAGGGCAAAAACAATAGGGTTTTCTGCCATTGATTTTAAATGTTCTCCATTTAATACATTTCCAACGGATAAGCCCACAAATACATCGGCTCCTTTCATAGCTTCTTCCAATGTATTCACATCACGTTCCGTGGCAAATAATTTTTTTTCCGGACTCAGGTTGGGGCGGTCTGCTTTAATTACTCCTTTGCTGTCGAGCATTATGATATTTTCTTTTTTCACCCCCAAAGCTTGATAAAGTTTGGTACAGGAAACTGCTGCCGCACCGGCACCGTTTACGACAATTTTTAAATCTTCCAATTTTTTTCCCGCCAATTCAGCAGCATTCAGCAAAGCGGCTGCGGAAATAATAGCCGTGCCATGTTGATCGTCATGCATAACGGGAATATCCAATTCGTTTTTTAAACGTTCTTCTATTTCAAAAGCTTCCGGGGCTTTGATATCCTCCAAGTTAATACCTCCGAAGGTAGGAGCAATATTTTTTACGGTTTCTATAAACTCATCGATATTCTCGGTATCTATTTCTATGTCAAAGACGTCGATATCTGCAAAAATTTTGAAAAGTAAAGCTTTGCCTTCCATTACCGGTTTTCCGGCTTCGGCACCTATATTTCCCAATCCCAATACAGCAGTTCCGTTTGATATCACCGCTACCAAATTTCCTTTGTTGGTATATTTATAAACATCCTCCGGATTTTCATGTATTTCCATACAAGGAATCGCTACACCGGGAGAATAAGCTAAGGACAAGTCTCTTTGTGTACTATGTTTTTTGGTCGGTATTACTTCAATTTTTCCGGGACGAGGCTCCATATGATATTTGAGCGCCTCCCTTCTTAATCTTTTTTCTTTCATAATTATTTTTTTATCATTATAAATGATGAATTATGATACAAATTTACGTCCTATTATTTAATAAAAAATGTATTTTGTTATTTTTTAAAAATTTAAAAATAAAAAACAGACCTCCTCGGGAAGTCTGTTTAAATATATTTTGATTAAAATCAGTGTATGAGGCGTAATGAAACTGTATGTCCATCCGGAAAAATTAAAGTAGCGGTATTGTTGCAACTTCCGTCTCCGAAATCCAAAACGGCTTGTTGATTTTCTTTTTCAATCGCCATCCGTCCGCTTACATAAAATGGACAAGTCGCTATTTTTTTAAGCGGTAAAGTAATATTAGTATGTATTTCAACCCCATTTCTCTTCAAAATATAGGCCTTACCTGTAATTAAAAAAATATTATCAGTAAGAGATACTGTGGAGAAACCTTCTATCCAAATTCTTATTTTGTTTCCGGTTTGCTTAGCAATGTCTCCATTGGCAAAATGGAAAGTCAACTCATATTCGTAATCGGACTCCGGAACACCCGATTGGTTAACCAATAAATGAATAAAAGATACTTTTCCTTCGATTTTTATTCCGTTGATTGAAAAGTTATCAAAAATAATTTCTCCGGAATAGGTTTTGTCATTTCCATTAAAATTTCTTTCAATGATCAGGGTTCCCAAATAGGTATCCCCATTTGGTAATTCGCAACCGGTATTCTCAAATTTTAAAGTAATTGTGTAATGTGTGGGGGAATGAATAACAATAGATTTTTCGGCACAGGAAGGTAATTCAACAAAATTTTTTCGGGAAAAGATAGTTTTTTCTTCAAAAGCATTGACATCTATAAATTCATAAAAATCATCTGTAATTTTCTCTGTTTCGATTATAAATTCTGCATCATCGGTGGTCACCTCCATCTTTTCAATAGACAATTCCGTTTTCTTACAACTTTGCATCCAAGCCAAACTAAACACCAACAGGATAATCCATCCGTTTTTTTTCATATTTCATTTTTTGCGTAAAGGAAAATAAGCAAAAATTATGCCGTATCATGTCTTAAATAACTAAATTAAAATTTTTAAATCTTTAAAATGAATTATCTTTGTATGAAAGTTTAATTATTAATGGAATATCAAATTCTGATTATTATAGTATTTTTATTGCTATCCGCCTTTTTTTCGGGGATGGAAATCGCTTTTGTAAGTTCGGACAGAATACGTTTGGAGCTGGATAAAAAAGAAAAAGGCATTACCGGGAAAATATTGCGTAAACTAACTCAAAGCCCTTCTGATTTTATCACTACTATGCTTGTAGGGAACAATGTGGCATTGGTGGTTTACGGACTCTTTATGGGAGATCTGGTCACGGAACTTCTTCTCAAACATATCGGAAAACTCAATTCTTTTAATGAGCTGCTCATTCAGACTGTAATTACTACATTGGTGATTCTTTTTACCGCAGAATTTCTACCGAAAGTGGTTTTCCAACTGTATTCCAATAAATTATTGAAATTTTTTGCCATTCCCGCTTATCTTATTTATTTACTCTTTTGGCCAGTTACACGTTTTATCCTGTGGATTTCCAATTTAATCTTAAAATTGATTTTCAAAACCGAAAATAATGAAGTGCAACAAGCCATTTCAAAAATGGAACTGGGAAAATTTATTTCCGAACAACTCAAAGACAATAAAGAAGAAGACGATACATATAATGAATTGAAAATTCTCAATAACGCCTTGGACTTTGCCGATGTAAAAGCACGCGAGGTAATGGTGCCGCGAATTGAAATCGAAGCGGTGGATATAAATACCAATATCGATGAATTACGTAAAAAATTCATTGAAACCGGGATGTCCAAAATTATTATTTATGACGACAATATCGATAATATCATTGGATATGTGCATAGTTTTGATATGTTTAAAAACCCCAAAAATATTGCGGAAGTATTACGGGATGTGCTCTTTGTTCCCGAAACCATTCCCATCAACGATTTATTGAACGAAATGACCAAAAAGAAAAAAAACATCGCTATTGTTTTGGATGAATACGGAGGTACATCCGGTTTGATTACATTGGAAGATATTATCGAAGAAATATTTGGGGAAATTGAAGATGAACATGATAAAAACGAATTGTTTGAAAAACAACTTGACGAACATACATTCATTCTTTCGGGAAGACACGAGATCGAAGATCTAAATGAAAAATACAATTTGGATATTCCCGAAGATGAAAGCTATGAAACGCTGGGAGGATATATTCTCGATAAAATTGGAGAAATTCCCGAGGAAGGTGACGAATTTGATATCGACCACTTCCATATCAAAATAAACAAGACCAGCCCGAATCAAATTCTTAAAGTAATCCTTACCAAAGAAGAGGAAGAAGACTAATATGGCCAAAACCAAAACTACATATTATTGCCAGAATTGCGGCACGCAGTATTCCAAATGGGTCGGACAGTGCCAAGTATGTAAAGAATGGAATACGGTGGTGGAAGAAGTGGTAAGCAAAAAAGAACAAAAAAAAGGAGGAATTCCGGCGGGAAAGATTTCAAAAAAAATTTGGGATTTATCCGAAATAGATACCAAAGAAGAATATCGCATTCCAACAAATAATACCGAATTGGATCGGGTTTTGGGAGGGGGAATTGTACCGGGAAGTGTCATTCTTTTGGGAGGAGAACCGGGAATAGGAAAATCGACCTTAATGTTACAAATTGCATTGCATTTACCCTTTCATACTCTATATGTTTCAGGAGAGGAAAGTCCGAAACAAATACGGATGCGGGCAGAGCGAATCGGATATGAAAATCCGAATATGAAATTATTATTTGAAACCAATACCCAAAAAATATTTCATCAGCTGGAAAAATTTCAACCGGATATTCTAGTGATAGATTCCATACAAACTTTACATACCGATTATATTGAATCATCTCCCGGAAGTGTTTCTCAAATCCGCGAAAGTGCTTCGGAAATCATTCAATATGCCAAAAGCACAGGTACTCCGGTTTTTATTATCGGGCATATTAATAAGGAAGGACAAATTGCCGGGCCAAAGGTTTTGGAACATATGGTGGACACCGTTTTGCAATTTGAAGGCGACAGAAATCATCTCTTCCGGATATTACGCGCCTCAAAAAATCGATTTGGAGCTACTTCCGAAATAGGAATTTTCGAAATGTATAATAAAGGATTGAGAGAAGTAAGCAATCCCTCCAATATTTTGCTAAGTACACATTCCGAAGATTTAAGCGGAACAGCTATTGCCGTAGCCACAGAAGGTATTCGTCCTATTTTGGTCGAAGTTCAAGCTTTGGTAAGCAGTGCTGTTTACGGAACTCCTCAACGTTCCACCACAGGCTATGATATCAAACGATTGCATATGATTCTGGCCGTTTTGGAAAAACGTATGGGTTTTAAATTGGCAGCCAAAGATGTTTTTTTAAACATTACGGGAGGGATTAAAATAGATGATCCTGCAATAGATCTGGCTGTGGCTGCCGCTATTCTTTCTTCAAATAATGATCTCCCTATTCCTTCTTCTTGGGCTTTTGCAGGAGAAGTGGGATTGACCGGAGAAGTGCGACCAGTTACCCGGATCGAGCAACGTATCGGGGAAGCAGAAAAGTTGGGTTTTGAAAAAATATTTATATCCGCACATAATAAAATTAATCCCGCTGATTTTAAAATAGAAATAAAAGGAATCTCCGAAATTCGTGATCTCAATGAAATTATATAAAATCGGGCTTTTTGCCCTACTGTTTATTACATTTATATCTTGTGAAAATAAAAATGCAATTGAAGATATAAAAAATGAAGAAGACCTAAAAAAAGCGGTAAAAGATACTTTTAATTATCTTCCCGCCTCCACAACCGGACAAGTGGTTTTTCACAAGTATTATAGCTTATCTTATAATGAAGACTATGAAAATCCGGAGTGGGTCGCTTATTCTCTTTCTCCTAAACAAATCAGTAAAGCACAAAGAAAAAGACCCTATTTTATTCGTGACCCCAAAGTAAAAACCCGTTCGGCACATTATAAAAATTATTACCCTAACGGATATGAAAAAGGACATTTGGTTCCGGCTGCCGACCGGCGTTTCAGCGAAGAAGCTTTTGACGAAACTTTTTATACCTCCAATGTAGCTCCTATGGATCATTATTTTAATTCCGGAATATGGAACAATCTGGAAAAGCAAGTGCGCTACTGGGCAAAACGCTATGGCAAATTATATATCGTAACCGGAGGAATACTTAAACCCGGACTGGAAAGAATAGGTCGTGAAGATGTCGCCGTTCCCGATCAATTTTATAAAATAATTTTGGATTATAACGATCCCAAACATCCTAAAATGATAGGCTTTATTATACCTCATCATGATAGTTTAGTCAGTCCCAAAATATTTGCAGTCCCCGTGGACAGTATAGAAAAAATAACCGGAATTGATTTTTTTCCTGCCCTCCCCGACTCAATCGAAAACAAGCTGGAAAAAGAAAAGAATACAAACCGGTGGAAATTTGTACATTTTCAACGCTATTAAATTAATAATTTTTTAATACCTAATCATTTTAATTCCGGTTTTTTAGATTTATATTTGGGAGCAAAAATAACCACTATGAACAAATTTGCTCTTCTTATTCTTCTTGTTTTGGGTTTCTTTTCCTTTTCCGGTTTGGCCCAGGAAAATTTCCAAAAAACTTTACAAGTAAACGGACGTATCCATTATGATTATGAATTCCTAAAACGGGAAAAATCTTCCGATTGGTTTAATGGAAATGAATTCCGCCGCGTATATATTTCTTTTTCCGGTAAAATTGCCCCTAAAATCAAATATAAAGTAGAAACAGACATTTCCACGGGAGAAATCAGTTTCAGGGATATGTATGTACAGTATTTAGCCGGAAAATATGGAAATTTTGGTATCGGCAGCATGACAGAACCCACAGGTTTGGATATGGCCACCAGTAGTAAATATAGTCCTTTTGCCGAAAGAGCTATGCTTACAGCCATGCAAAATTTTCGTTGGGGATCCGGTTTGCATTATGATAACTTCCATCTGTTTGACGGGAAGGCCGGAGTACAATTGGCATTGACCGATAACGGTAGCCATCTTTCCGGATTCAAAGATACCGAACTTGAAAAAGGAATGAACTTTGTCGCCCGCTTTACAGGAGTCCCTCTCCAAAATAAAGAAAATAATACTTTGCTTCATCTGGGTATAAATTATGCGCATCGCCCCTATAATAATTTGAAATTCAGACCCGAAAACCATATGGGAAACAAATATACATATCTTATGCCCGGAGCGGATAACCGGACATTTGTAGGTTTTGAATTGGCTGCAAATTATCAATCTTTTTCATTGCAAACAGAATATAAAACAGAAGAGGGAAATAATGATTTAGGCTTGGACTATTCGGCCAGCAGTTATTATGTAATGGGAAGTTATTTCCTTACAGGAGAACATCGTCCTTACAAAAAAGGGGCTTTTGGCCGTGTAAAACCTAAAAAAGATATTTCTAACGGCGGTTACGGAGCTTTTGAAGTGCTATTGAGGTTCTCTGATTTTACACCTTCTGAAGATCTCATTCTTGTGAATCCTACCCAACCCGATCAAATAAAAAATATCACTTTCGGCTTAAATTGGTATCTCACTTCTCATGCTCGTATTATGTATAATTACGTAATTACGGATGATCATAATGATATTTTAGGAAAATTAAAGGGACATTTGATCCGTATGCAAATCGATTTCTAATAACTATAAATAAAAAAATATGAATATTAAAAAATTAATTACACACCAATGGTCCTTTGTATATGCAGGACTCTTGGCCGGTATAGCCCAGATAGTCTATATGATAGGACTTTGGGTTAATGCGGTACAACATGGTAAATCTCCCAGCCTTAAACCCATCACGGTAACAACAGATTTAGGGAAAATGTTTCGAGCTTTGGAAGTTTGGATCAATAATTTATTCGGATTTCATTCGGAATTATACGGAAAATATGCGACCATTACAGTAGATGGTGTGCAAACGGTACTTCCTGCTACCGGCGGTGCTTTTGTACCGGGAATAGGTTGGCCTATTGTAGGAATGATCATTGGAGGTTTCCTTGTAGCTATTATGGAAAAAGAATTTAGAACCTGGGCATATTATGGTAAAAAATTGCTTTTCATTTCTTTCTTGGGAGGGATGCTTTTTAGCTATGGAACACGTCTCGCAGGTGGTTGTACCTTAAATCATTTGATGGGAGGAGTTCCCATGATGAATATCCATTCCCTCACTACCGTAATATTTATGGCAATAGGAGGAATGCTCGGTTTTATAATTATGGGAAAAATGCGTTTGGCAGGATATTTTAAACATCAGGAGACTTTGGAGTATGTGAAAAATGCCGATAAAGGAGAGCAAGCCACCTATAAACCTGGATACAATCCGAAAAAAAGGCTTATCTACTGGATTGGATTTATCTTTGTTACTCTTTTTGTATTTGTCACTATTTATGAAGGAATTTTTGCTCCGGAAAGTGCCTCGCATATCAGTGGGGATAAAATTGTTCCCTTTAACAAATCCATTGCTCACAAAGGTTTGTTTTATGTAGTATTGACCTTATTAGGAGGGATTTTGGCCGGAATCGGATTGGCAAAAAGCGGATTCGGTACCGAATGTGCCTTGGTATCGGCAGAAACTGCTGAAAGCATACGTAAAAACGATAAAAAATATGCTTGGTTGGGAGTTCCTAAAATCACGAGAACCCTTATGCGTGGTTACTTACCTATAATCGGAATTGCTACTCACTGGGTAGTGATGCTTGCTTTTATCATTTTGGCATGGGTTTTAATGGATGTTCCGCCTGCATTTGCCGGAAAAGTAAAATATTCACTTACTTACG
Organism: Flavobacteriales bacterium; assembly: GCA_027061855.1. Lineage (GTDB taxonomy): Bacteria > Bacteroidota > Bacteroidia > Flavobacteriales > Flavobacteriaceae > JALSPZ01. Next base: position 5,696 of record JAMOVT010000042.1, on the reverse strand, counting down.
GCAGTTTTATAGGGGGATTGTTATTAGGTCTTGGAGCCGTATTGCTTATCGGATGTGAAATCCGTTCCTATATGAGAATCGGTATGGGTTATCTCAATACTTGGATAGGTTTTATTGGCTTTGCTTTGGGTTATCTACCCTTTACCTTATATTATAAAGAACATAAACATTTCTTGTCTTCAACGGTATTGGCAGGAAAAAACGGAACCTGGACAGACAAATACAAGGTTTATGAATTATTCTCGGATAATATTCATGTTCAACAGTTTATTCTCGCTTTATGGTGGGTGTTATTGTTATGGCTCTTATTGTTTTTGATTAAACGCGGAATGAAAAATACCGGACTTCAAAAAATACATATTATTCACAGAAGTACCGAAGAAGCACAATGGTATATCGAAGAAGAAGCCAAGAAAAATAATGGACTCGTTAACGGAGTTCCCGCTCCAATGCCGGTACCGCCCGAAGCTTATCCCAATGATTAAAATCCGCTTACAGATAAATATAATCCCGGCAAGAAAATCCCGCTTGCCGGGATTTTTTTTACAAGTTAATTTTCATTTCCTTTTTTTGACACCGCCAATTGGTCTTCATAGGATTTGCATTGCTTATTCAAGCGTTTAATTTCTTTTTTATATTTGAATGCTTTGATAAAGAACCACAAGCCGGCAATGATAATCCCCGTAAGGATAGACAAAAAGATGATATAAGCCAATGCCATTTTTAAATCCCAAGTGATGAAACGAACATCTACTTGAGCGGTATTTTGCACGGAAAAAATGAAAGCAAAAACCACTATTAAAGCTAATAATACCGAATAAAATGTTTTTTTCATGATGAGTAATTTTATATTTAAAACTTTGTGAAGCTATTGAACGCTCAAATTTATAACCGGAGTTTTGTTTACAATTTTTTTCCAAGGAAGTTCAATTCCTTTCCTAATATAAAAAATTCCTTTATTATTTTTGGCAGCCAGCAATATATTGGGCAAATATTTTTTTCCGTTTACAGCCGTAAATTTTTTTTCTTGGGGTTGGGAAGCTTTCAACCATTCAATACTCACTGCCACTTTACCTTTTAAAAAAATATGATAGGGCTTTAAATCAAAATTTAACCAGCCGGATTTTTTATCAAAATTCAATAAAATATTTTCTTTTAACAATTCTTTTCCGGGCATGCCGTTTTGATCCAAATCCCTGATATGCAGCCTAAACAAACTCGTTTTAAAGGATAGTTTATACAAATAAAGATGGATTGAAGTTACATTCACAAATTCTTCGCCCAAATCTATTTGAAGTCCTATTTCATGTCCTTTTCCAAATTGATTTCCTCCCCACCCGCAAATATTTTTTTTATCCTTTTTGAGAGTGCCCACTTTTCTTTTATTCCTCGCCGGCGTATCAAGCACCACTTCTTCCAATTGAATAGGCTTGGGATTTAATCGTATGGTTTCCGGGTTATTTGTAAAATCCGTAATTTTGATAATCTTTTCTTCATATCCGATAGCTCCAATACGTAAAAAACCGCTTTTTTGTTTCTCGGGAATTTCCAATTCAAAATAGCCTTCTTCATCGGTTATGGTTCCCAAATGAGTATTTATAAGGCTGATATTTACATAAACTATCGGTTTATTAAAAACACTATCAATGATTTTACCTCTTATGATTTGAGCTTTTATAATTAAAATAGTGAAAAATAATATAAAGAAAAGTTTAAATCTCATAGATAAGATAATGATATATTTATAAATGCGTTTATTATTTGTTATTATATACTTGCTGTTCTGTGTATTTTTCGTATTGTATAAATCATAAAACCAATTCCTATAAGTATATAAGGAATACTTAAAAGTTGTCCCATATCTAATTTTAAGTTTTCTTCAAAAGCAACTTGTCTTTCTTTTATAAATTCAATTAAAAATCTCGCAGAAAAAATTAACACAAGCGTAAATCCAAAGAAGAAACCATTTTTTAAAGTTTCTCTTTTTGTTTTATAAAGTAGGATCATAATAATAAAAATTAAAAAGTATGAAAATGCTTCATATAATTGGGCGGGATGTCTTGGTAAATTATCAATACGTTCAAAAATAATAGCCCATGGTTTTGTGGTTGGTTTTCCAATTATTTCAGAATTCATAAAATTTCCAAGCCTTATAAATGCACCACCTAATGGAGCAACAATGGAAATTAAGTCTGCTGTTTTAATTATAGATTGTTTTGTTTTTATAGAATAAAATATTAAAGCAAGTATTAATCCAAGTGCCCCACCATGACTTGCCAATCCTTGATAACCTATAAATTCAATATCTCCTTCATTTAAAATTCTTATAGGTAAAAACATTTCCAAAGGATTTGAAAGATAATAAGTAGATTCATAAAATAAACAATGACCTAATCTTGCACCTGCAAGTACTCCAATCATACTATAAATCGCAAGCTTATCTAAATTCTTTTGTGCTATATTTTCTTTATTAAAAATCCATCTAAGCACATAAAGACTGAGAAGGAGTCCTATTACAAATAGTAAGCCATAATATCTAATTGCAAAACCATGATAATTAAATATTTCGGGATTGATGTTCCAATGTATATAATTAAACAACATAATTTAAGAATCTATTTTATTTAAAAAATATATATTTTAAATGGGAAAATATCAATGCGCTTCATACCAGTTCTCCCCTATTCCGATATCCACGGTTAACGGCACATCCAGTTTTACCACATTTTCCATTTTCTCTTTGATTAAGCCTGTAACCTTTTCCACTTCTTCATTTGGAGCTTCAAAAACCAATTCGTCGTGCACCTGCAATAACATTTTGGTTTGAAAAGCTTTTTTCAATTCTTCTTGTATTTCAATCATGGCTTTTTTTATGATATCGGCGGCACTTCCTTGTAAGGGGGCATTCACGGCATTGCGTTCGGCGGCGGCACGCACTATGGCATTCCGCGAATCGATATCACGCAAATACCGGCGACGTCCCAAAATCGTTTCGGCATAACCTTTTTCACGAACTTTATCTACTTGACCGGCAATGTATTTTTTGAGGGTGGGATAAGTCTCAAAATAGGTATCGATTAATTTTTTTGACTCGCTGCGGCTCAATCCCGTTTGCTGGCTCAATCCGTGTGCCGACAAACCGTAAATAATCCCGTAATTGACGCTTTTGGCATGCGAACGTTGTTCCTTGGTAACTTCTTCGATGGGAATGCCAAATACCTTGGCGGCGGTAGCCCGGTGAATGTCTTCTCCTTTTTTAAAGGCTTCGAGCATCTCGGCATCTCCACTGAAAGTGGCAATCAACCGCAATTCGATTTGTGAATAATCGGCGGAGATGAGCTTGTTTCCTTTTTCGGCTACAAAAGCTTTACGGATTTCTTGTCCCCATTTGGTGCGTATGGGAATGTTTTGCAAATTGGGATCGGTAGAGCTCAAACGTCCCGTAGAGGTAACCGCCTGATTGAAATGAGTGTGGATGCGCCCCGTAACCGGATTTATTTGCTTGGGCAAAGAATCGATATAAGTGGATTTGAGCTTGGTCAAACTGCGCCAATCCAGTATTTTTTTGATGATTTCATGTTTGTCCAAATATTTTTTCAAAACTTCTTCGGAAGTGGAATATTGTCCCGTTTTGGTTTTCTTTGCTTTGCTGTCCAATTTCATTTTTTCAAACAAAATCAACCCCAATTGTTTGGGGGAGCCGATATTGAATTCCTCTCCTGCCAATTCGAATATTTCTTTTTCCAAACGGGTAATTTCCTTTTGAAGTTTCTCGTCAATTTCTTTCAAAACATTGATATCGAGCTTAATCCCTGCAAGCTCCATATCACCCAATACCTTCATCAAAGGCATTTCCAAATTAAAGTATAAATCTTTTGCCTCGGATTGAGACAATTTTTCCAACATCACATCTTTTAGCCGCAAACTCACATCGGCTTTAAGGGCGGCATAATTGATCCAATCCTCTCCGGTGGATTTTTTCCCCGGCTTTTCTATTTTTAAATTCAAATAATTTTCGGCCAGAATTTCCAGTTGGTTACGCATCTCGGGATTGAGCAAGTAATGAATCAATAGGATATCATATAACTCGCCTTTTAAATCCAAGTTATTGTATGTCAATAGTTTGTAAAATTCTTTTAAATCATAACCCGTTTTGGCCTTTTCTTCATTGGATACAAATTCTTTTAATCTGAATAATTCTTGCTGTATTTCTTTTTCGAGCGGAAAATGATAGACTTTTCCCGGATTGATAGCCGTAGCCAAATGGTACTTGCTTTGTTCAAAGGCAAAACGGTCGGGGTAGTGGCTCAATGCCGCTTCTTTTGCTTGAAGTAATTTTTCTTTCAAGAGCTCTTTGGCTTTCGGAGTTTCCAGTGCTTGATAAAATTTATCCCAGGTTTCAAAAGTATAAAAGGAAGAATTTACGGCGGTTTCGCCGGTTTCTTCTCCAAACAACGAGTACTGTTTATTTCCGGAAACAGTTTTTGTTTCCGCTTGATTTATTTCTCCGGGTTTTCTAAACAAACGATTGAATTGCTCGGCAATACGGCGGAATTCCAATTCTTTGAAAATCTCCTGGGTTTTCTCAAAATCGGGGGTGTTCAATTCAAATTGTTTTTCATCGAATTCAATGGGTGCATGGGTATTGATAGTAGCCAATTTTTTTGACAATAAGCCCAATTCTTTATTGGCTTCCACCTTTTCTTTCATTTTTCCTTTGAGCCTATTGGTATTGGCAAAAAGGTTTTCCATACTGCCAAATTCCGCCAGGAATTTTTTTGCGGTCTTCTCTCCCACTCCGGGCAATCCGGGAATATTATCTACGCTGTCGCCCATCATTCCCAAAAAATCGATCACTTGTTCGGGGCGTTCCACTCCGAATTTTTCTTTGACTTTTTCCACATCCCAAATTTCAATTCCGTTGCCCATTCGCGACGGCTTATACAGGAAAATATGTTCATCGACCAATTGGGCAAAATCTTTATCGGCCGTAACCATAAACACATCATAGCCTTGTTTCTCGGCTTGTTTGGCCAAAGTGCCTATCAAATCGTCGGCTTCCCAGCCTTCGAGTTCGATTATGGGAATATGCATCGCCTCCAAAATCTTTTTGATATAAGGCACCGCTACCTGAATGCCTTCGGGAGTTTCCAGGCGATTGGCTTTGTATTGTTCATAAATTTCACTGCGTTCCTTGGAGCCGCCCAAATCAAAAACCACTGCCAAATGATCGGGGTTTTCCCGTCGAATCAAATCCATTAAAGTGTTGAGAAACCCAAATGTCGCCGAGGTATCCAAACCTTTTGAATTGATGCGGGGATTTTTTATAAATGCATAAAAAGCCCTGAAAATTAAGGCGTAGGCATCGAGTAAAAATAAACGTTTGCGTTTTTGTTGGTCGGTATTTTGTAAATCGGACATTATTATTTGCGGTTTTATTATATTGTCAAAATTAATAAAAATAAAATGGTATTATTGGTATTATTGGTAGATACGCGATTAATCGCGTATCCACAATCATCAATCGCGTATCCACAATCATCAATCGCGTATCCACAATCAGATTAATCGCATTTACCAATCCTCATCATTATTGCGGTCTTTTTGCCACCTTCGGGGATTTAATATTATATATTTACGAATGCGATTCAATTCGTTTTCATTTCGGATTATACGATCGTGAAATCTGGATTGCC
>JAMOVT010000041.1 GCA_027061855.1 Flavobacteriales bacterium | reverse complement strand
TTCTTTATATAAATCATGATCTTTGGAAATGATTTTGCTGACTGCCTCGTCCAAAACTTGGTATTCTTTTTCCAAATTTTTACGTTTTGCTTCGTCTTTTATATGCTTTAATTTGATTTCAATAATAGTCAATTTGTCTACAATTTCGCCGTTGGATACTTCTATTTTCATCGCTATAAATCTTTTAACTTTTGAAGCTAAAAATACAAAATAAAAATCAATAAAAAGTTTTATAACTTATAATTAATCTTTAACATCCAATATTGCGGTTGCACATAATAACGCGAAGTAGCAATCATTAATTCACTGAGGCTTTCACTGTTTAAACTGTGATTTTGAAGCAGGTTTTGACCGGATAGCACAAATTCCCACTTACTTCCCTCCTTTTGGTAATATAATTCAGCCGATAAAAATGCATAATTATTGATTATGTGGTCTTTATCGCGGTAGTTATAATAATCATATTTTGCCTTTAATAAAGTGGTGTTTTTAAAAAAATTCAATTCCAAAACCACATTCGGATTATGAGTAATATAAGTGGAATTTTTATAGCTTGTTTCGAAATCATTAATATTTAAGGCATAGCCGACATCAAAATTAAAAAATCCGGCAAAATTACTGCTGATGGAAGTAGTATAATTTTGATTATAGGAAACTGATTTCGTCTCGGTATTATTTATGATAGAATAATATATATTTTTGCCTCCCGAGGCTCCGACTCTGTAATTCCATGCAATATAACGCTTGGAATAACCCAGATTAGCCGTAAAATTTTCATCGGGATTATTTATATTGACAGGCAAGCTGATGATATCTGTTTGCTGCAATATCGATTTTGTTCGAATAGAATTCATTGCTTTTGTATAGGATAAACTGGCATGCATAAAACTGAATTTGCTAAAACTATAAGATGAATATCTCAGGTTGAATTGATTTTTATAGACATTTTCCAGATCCCTGTTTCCTCCTTTTAAGCGGTTATAACTACTCAATACATATCCTTTTGCATATTGAGAAATATCGGCAAAATTATTTGTTAATTTATAATTGAAATAAAGCCTTTTTCCCCGTTTAAAAGTATATTTTATACTCATAGAGGGCAATAAACCCCATTGATTTTGTTTTTTTACATCGCCAAACTGTGTGTCTTTCAAATCATAATAATGAAGATTTAAAGAGGGACGAAAAATAAATTTATTCCACAATAATTTATAATGTAAGCCTCCGTATAAATCGGAAAAACGGTATTGTGCATCATTTTTTAATAGGCCGGACGAAAGGGTAGTTTCAGTTCCATCATCTAGTTTTTGAGAAATATAACTGGTAAATTCTTGATAGATGTATTGGTGTCCTAAGGAAAAATCCAAATGACTTACATCATTCAATATTAAATAATAATCAAACAAAGTGGAAATTTTATTTCCCGAGAAGCTTTTGTGTTGTAGAAGATCATAAGTATTTTGCGGACTAAGGTTGATCAAAGAAGAAGTGGCAAAAAATTCATTGGTAGAAATAGCTTCGGTTAAGGGAATATTTTTATTGTATTCGTGTTGTAGTTCAAGCGAAATGAGGTTTTCGGACGGAAGAGTTTTATAGAGTTCAAATTTCTGATTTATATTACTCGCATCTTCCTCTTTATTTTCCAATGTATTACCGGTTACGGTAGAAAGCGTCTTTGCGTTCTCCGAAACCTTGGAAATTTTCCCCATTATACCGTATTTGATATTTAAATTTTCATTCGGATCATAATTCAAATCAAATTTTGCGACACCGGTTTGATTGTGTTGTGTATGGCTATTGATAATTTGTTCCGTAATATTATTGGTGGTATAGATCCGGTCGGTCTCCGTGAGCATCTCGGTTTTTGCAAAATTCCCTATTATAAATCCTTTCAGGTTTAAATGAGGAGAGGCGGTAATATTGTAGTTAAAAGCACCGAATTCATTTTTTTGATATTTCGCTCTGTCGTTTTGCAACATACTAAACCCCAGCCCGGAACTATTCATGCTGAATGTCGCTCCGCTTTTGCGCATGCGGGAAGAAAATCCGCCCGAAAGTTTAAACATTTCCCGCCATGTAAGCGGTGGACTTCCAATATTATTGATATCCGCAATGATATTGTAAGTACGTTTAGGGCTATAATAAAATAATTTGGGATGTAAGATATATTTTTCCTGTGTGCCGGCACCTGCACTGACTTCGCCAAACCAAAATTTCTTTTGACCCTTTTTCAGACGGATATTAATCGCATAACTTTCTTCATTGTCTTCAAAATCTTTCATTTGACTGTTTTCATTATAATTACGCAAAACTTCCACCTTTTTAACGGCTTTTGCAGGAATATTTTTGGTCGCCAATTTGGAATCTCCGTCAAAAAAATCTTTTCCTTCGACCATTACTTTTTTTACTTTTTTTCCTTCCACTTTGACTGTTCCGTCTTTGGCTACTTCGATTCCGGGCATTTTTTTCATCACATCACCCAGCTTTTTTTCATTTCCCGTAGTAAAAGAATCGGCGTTATAAACAATCGTATCCCCTTTGACTTGTACCGGCATTTCATATTTTATTTCCACTCCTTCCAGTTGATTTTTATCTGGTTTTAAGGTGTATTTTTTAAAAATATCTTCTTCTTTGGTTTGGACGGTATCTATAACTGATTTATATCCCATATAGGTAATTTTTACCACATAGGCGGTATTTTTTTTAAAGGCAAGTTCAAACATCCCTTCTTCATCAGTGATGCTATATCCTTGAAAGGCTTTGGTTTTTGCATTGGCTGCCACCAAGCTGGCCGAAGCCAATTTTTGTCCGGTACTATCCTGCACCACACCTGTAAATTTTATTTCCTGAGCAAAATTTTGGAAGGCTGCTAAAAGCATAAAAGCAATTATTATCCTATATTTCATATCAATCGGGGGATTTAATCTTGTTTTCTGTGGTTAATTAAACTTTTTATCATAATTAATTCCAAACTGTCTCTTTTCTTTTGGAGTACTCTACGGGTAATATATATTCCTTCAACCGGAGCCTTTATTTCTTTTTTTTGCCGAGGATTTATTGAAATCTTTTTGGCCATATATATTTTTCCGGGAATATGTAATTCCAAAATTAATCCGGGTAAACCGCCGTATTTTTCCGGCCCGTTTGAAACGGGAATCTCCGGTGTAAACCAGGCGGTAACTTCACGGGTTACTATTTTTGATTCAACTGCCGGTTTGATGTTTTTTTTGCCGCTTAAATCGGGCATGCTCACTTTTTTCTTCCATATTTTTTCTGTTCCTACTGCCTTTATTGCGGTATAACGGCCTATTTTTTTTGTTTCTCCGGTTATTTTCCAATGGAAATCGGGTAAAGTATCTTTAATTAAATAGGGAGTGTGAAACACTGAGGTTGTGGAGATGATTTTGTTTCTTTTCAGGTTTTTATAAATTTCATTCGAATTAAAATACCTGCGGTATTCACCGGCCACACGTATTATTTTGGCTTTATGGGTATAAAGGGAAGCCTCTTTATTGAAATCCAAGAAATAGGTTTGACGGTTAAAACTTTTATAAAATTCTTTGCTTCTGGCTATTTTTTTAAAATTATATCCCTCGCTTTTTGAAATACTGTCCCATCTTTGTTTTTGTTCGGGGGTTTTGTATTTCAAGGTCATATATTCCGCACGCCAAGTTATTTGTTGAGAAAAAAGAGCGGTGGAAAAAAATAGAAAATATATCGTTAGCAATTTCATTTCGGTAAATTACAAGGTAATACTTATACGCTGAGAATTTTTACCGGAACGTCTGTTTTTATACATTTTTTCCATTCGCTCCCTTTCTTTTTTCATTTTCTCACGGTATTCTTTTTCATTTAGTTTTTCTCCTTCTTCGGGTTTTTTAATTTCGTTGTATTTAGTAGGATTGATAATTAATTCTTTCAGCAATATAACTTCTCCGTCCTTATTTACTTCCATTATTAAGCCCGGAAGACCCCAATATTTACCAGGCCCGTTTGATATAGGTAATTCCGGAGTAAACCAAGCTACCACTTTTTTTTCCACTTCTTCAAATTCCTTTTTAGAATCTTTTTCTTTTATTACGTCCTTTGATTTTTTTAGTTTTCTTATTTTTTCAGTGCCTTCGGCTTTGATCACTGTATAATCCCCTATTTTTTTTGTTTCACCGGTTATTTTCCAATGATAGTCAGGCAAGGAATCTATAATCAAATAAGTGTTCTGAAAAGAAGGTCTTTTCTCTCTATACATTTTTTTCTGTAAATTTTTATAGAGTAAACGATCTTGCAAAATACGCATAGAAGAGCGCCCTTTGCTCAGTTTTTCTTTTTCTTTATACACGGATTCATTGGTGGTAAAATCAAGAAAATAGGTCCGGTTATCAAAACGTTTATAAAAACTTTTCATCATTTCGGCCATAGCCGGTTGCGCTTGGATCAAGGAGTCTCTACGAGCTTTTTGTTTTTCATTTAACACACGTTTGTATTGATACACGGCTCGCCAATGCATATCTTGCTGTGCATAAACACTACTTAAAAGAAAGCTAAACAGAAGAAAAATAAATTTTTTCATAATAAAAGAAAATTTAATAATTATACATAAAAAAGGGTGTATCCATATTAAATAACAATAGATACACCCCAAATATACAAAAATTTTAAATACAACTAAAAAAATAGTCTAAATTAGATTTCCGGCTATTTAATCATTAATAACTCAGGAAGGTTCAATGCTTGTTTTAACATACCGTTTTCTTCGAGATATCTTTCTACGAATTCGGCAAAGGCACCTTCTCCTCCTTTTCTTCTCAAAATCCAATCGACAGATGTACGTACATAAAAAGGAGCTGAAATTGGTGCCGCAGTTAAACCGGCTTGGTTAATAATATCAAGATCATCCGCACTACTTCCGATATAAGCCACTTCTTCCCAAGAAATTTTATTTTTTTTGAGATAGGATTGAATAAATTTTAACCGGTTTCTCGGACCCAATTTATAATTTTTTATTTTGAATTTTTTTAAGGCCTTTTCTTCGGCATCCGATTTTTCTTCGGATACAATTAAATAAGATAAACCTACTTCGTCCAGTAAATCGATACCCGTTAAATCATAAAAATGAAATTTTATGTATTCGTTTCCGGACCCATTAATATAAAATCCGCCATCTGTCCAAACACCGTTTATTTCCGAAATAAATAATTTAATTTTTGTTTTCATAATAATTAGTTTATGTAGTTCTAACAAATTTAACGATTAAATTCACCGGATTTTTAAATTATAAGAAAAAAAATTCAAATAATTTAAATTTTTACATTATATTTAAAAATTAGCTGTATTAAAAAAAATAATTAAAATTTTACAAGGTATTTTTTAAAGTTTGTTTAATATAAAAACGACTTGTTAATAACTTTATCCGGGTGTTTATATCTTTGTGAATAAGTGTTGATAACTATATCAAAATTTATAATGAAAAAATTTGACTTTTAGAATGCTTTGTTTATATCCGATTTTTATCTGTAAAGACCAAATTTTATTTTGTTTTTTTATTAACAAAGCATTCACATTTTATCATAAATCATGAAAATAAATAAAAGATTGATTTATATTTGTTTAGCTGACTGCAAAAGGATAACTCACAAAACAAACAGCCTATAATCATCATCATATTTTTTTTTAGAAATTTTAGAAAAAGAAATAAATAATAATATAAATGTTGATAACAAAGATTAAATAAAAAAATTGATAGAATTACTGTAACTTTGTCATATTAAAATAAATAACAATGAGTAAGAAAAAAGAAAGCTTATTAATCAGGATTTTACAAATATTAGGTGCTCATCCTAACAAATCCTTTAATTATAAACAAATTGCCTCGAAATTGGAATTCGATTCCGAAGAAATACGCAAACAGATACAAAAGGACCTGCAAAAACTTCTTAAAGAGAAAAAAATCAAAGAGACTTCAAAAGGGAAATTCCAAATAGTACCTAAAAAATTATTTGTAGGTGTAATGGATATGACTCAAAACGGAAGTGGTTTTGCTATTGTAGACGGATTGGAAAAAGACATATATATTCCTAACTATGCTGTTAATAAAGCACTGCATGGTGATTTGGTTGAAGTGGAGATCGTTAAACAACGTCCGGGTAGAAATCCGCAAGGTGAAGTGGTTAAGATTTTGGAACGTGCCAAAACACATTTTGCAGGGATTGTAAAAATGTTTCCCAATTACGCCTTTATCGATCCCGATGATGTAAAAATGTATAAAGAGATTTTTGTTAAGAAATCGGATTTGAACGGAGCTAAAGACGGTGAAAAAGTAGTAGTGGAGATGTATGATTGGCCCGAAAAAGTGGGAAGTCCATTAGGAAAAGTTATAAAAGTTCTCGGGCAACCTGGAGAACACGAAGTGGAAATACATGCCATTCTCGATCAGTATGACTTGCCTTATGAATTTGATCCGGAAGTGCAAAAATTTGCCGATGATCTTCCCAAAGAAATTACTCCGCAGGAAATCAAAAAAAGAAGGGATATGCGTAAAACCACCACTTTTACCATAGATCCCTTTGATGCCAAAGATTTTGATGATGCTTTATCGGTAAAAAAACTGGAAAACGGACACTACGAAATAGGAATTCATATAGCCGATGTTTCCCATTATTTACAGCCTGGTACGATACTGGATAAAGAAGCTTATAACCGTGCTACTTCTGTTTATTTGGTAGATAGAGTGGTGCCGATGTTACCAGAAGTTTTATCCAATGAATTGTGTTCTTTACGTCCTCACGAAGATAAACTCACCTATTCTGCTGTATTTGAAATGGATGAAGAAGGAAAAGTATACAAAGAATGGTATGGAAGAACGGTAACGCATTCGGACAGACGTTTTACTTATGAGGAAGCACAGGCTATCATAGAAGGTGCTGAAGGAGATTTTAAGGAAGAAATATTGCTATTGGATAAAATAGCCAAGAAATTGCGTAAAAAACGTTTTCAAAACGGGGCTTTGACCTTTGATCGAATTGAAGTACGTTTTAAAGTGGATGATAAAGGAAATCCTGTTGAAGTGTATTTCAAAGAAAGCAAGGATTCTAATAAATTAATCGAAGAATTTATGCTATTGGCTAACCGGAAAGTAGCTGAATTTGTGACAAAAAAATTACCCCCAAAAGAAAAAACCTTTGTTTACAGGGTACATGACGAACCTGCCGACGAAAAATTAATGGAACTTAAAACCGTTGTGCAAAAATTTGGTTACGATCTCGATTTAAAAGACCGCCGTAGTATTATTAAATCCATTAATAAACTTCTGGAAGATATCAAAGAAAAACCCGAAGAAAATATGATAGAGACGCTTACCATACGCAGTATGAGTAAAGCGGTTTATACCACAGATAACAGGGGGCATTATGGATTAGCCTTTGATTATTATACACATTTTACTTCACCAATTCGCCGTTACCCCGATGTTATGGTGCATCGTCTTTTGCAAAATTATTTGGATAGAAAACCTTCTCCCAGCAAGGAAGAATATGAAAAAAAATGTATTCATGCCACAAATATGGAAATTCAAGCGGCTACTGCCGAAAGAGACTCTATCAAATATATGCAAGCCAAGTATATAGAAGATTTTAAAGATGAAATTTTTGAAGGTGTAATCACCGGAGTGACCGAATGGGGAATCTATGTCGAATTGGTTGCCAATAAAGTGGAAGGATTGGTAAGAAGAACTGAAATGCGTGATGATTATTACTATTTTGATGAAGATGAATATGCACTTGTAGGTGAAATTACCGGTAAAAAATATATTTTGGGAGACTTGGTAAAAGTGAAGGTAAAGAAAACAAATCCCATCAAAAAACAAATTGATTTTGAATTGATTTATGAATCTCCCGAGGATTTAAAAAATATCAATAAGAAAAATAATTCGGTAACTAAAGGAAATCCCAACAAAAAGAAGAATAACAAGTCAAATAATACTCGCAAACATTCAAAAAGAAAAAAGAAATAATTATTTTTTTCTAATCATTTTTATATGCGGAATACCATCTTCAAGGTATTCCGTTCCTTTTTCTATAAAACCCAATTCGTTATAAAATTTCTTTAAATAGGTTTGCGCACTGATTTCAATTTCCGGTTCATTGAGTTGGTTATGAATAAAGTCAATGCTTTCTTGCATTATTTTTTTTCCCAAGGCTTGTTTTCTATAAGAAGGAGATACTACTACCCTGCCGATAGAGGCTTTATCAAAATACTTTCCGGATTCAAATATTCGGGTATAAGCGATAATTTCATTATCTGATTTATAAAAAAGATGATAAGCCTCTTGATCTTTTCCATCGGCATCTTGGTAGATACAATTTTGTTCGACTACAAAAACTTCGTTTCGTAACTGCAAAATTTTATACAGTTCCTCCGTTGTCAATTCATCAAATCGTTTGAGAAAAAGTTTCATAAATTTTTATTTACGAAAATAAAAAAAAGGAGCGCTTATAAAAAGCACTCCTTTAAAAATTATTCTTCTTTTTTCTATTATTTTTTTTCTTTTTTGAAAAACAATCTTTCTTTGAAGTTTTTCATTTTGTTTTGCAAGTTATCAAATTGCTCTTTGGTTTCTTTATCTTCCTCAATAGCTTTTTTCAATACTTTGATAGCTTCATGTAATTCGGCAAATTCTTTGTCTTTTTTACCGTATCCCATTGCTTCTGCCAAGTCAAGTTGATATTCGGCATTTTCAAGGAATAATATCGCTACTGCTTTTTTGTCTTGATCATCGCTAGCCATAGTTACAGCAGCAAGTTTAATAAATTCTTCTGCTCGTAAAACGGGTAAGGGTAATTTTACTTCCACTACTGCCAATGTATTCAAAGCTTTTAATAAAATAGCAGTGGCTTCTTCTTTTTTTCCTTCATCTAATGCAGCAGCAGCCAATCTCATTGCATCGGGATATGTAGCCAAAGGCAAATAGGTAGTTTTTATGCGCATTTCGCTGGTTAAATCTTTTAATAACTCTTTTGCTACTTGATAATAACCTTCATCCATGGCTTTTTGAGCCGCTCCTGTAATTTGATATACAGTAGGAATATCAACAACCGCATCTACTATTTCATAAGTAACATTTACAGGCAATAAAGCCAAATTGGGATTTTTGGTCATTAATATTTCCAACTCTCCAATCAATTTTGCTAATTCGGCTTTAGCTTTCTTGTCTTTATTTTTTGCGATATAACGAAGTACATTTTGTGTTTCTTCTAATATTTTAATCGCTTCTTCAGCATCTTTGGGAGCTTTGATTGCAAAATCATCTTGCACTCCTTTGTTAATATTGGCTTGCAAGTCTTGTGCACTGATTTTTGCTTGTTCAGGTTTTTGCGGAATCACTTGTTCTTGAGTTGCTTTTTCTTCTTTTCCGGTTGTTTTTTCTTGCGCACAACTGGTTGATATCATGGCTAATACAGCCAAACTCATTATTACTTTTTTCATAGCTTTCTATTTTTTTTGTTAAACATTAATTATTTATTTCGATTGAAGAATAATCTTTCTTTAAAATTTTTGATTTTCTCGGATAGTTCTGTAAACAAGCTTTCTGTTTCATTTTCTTCTCCTATGGCTTTTTTCAAAGCTTTGATCGCTTCATAAATTTCTTTGTATTCTTTATCTTTTTTACCGTATCCCATAATTTCTGCTAATTCCAATTGGTACTCGGCATTTTCCAAGAATAATTTTGCTTCTTCTTTTTTGTTTTCTTTCATTGCAACAGCAGCTAATTTGATAAATTCTTCTGCACGAAGTACAGGCAAGGGTATTTCTATTTTATCAATTGCCAAGGTATTTAAAGCCGTAATTAAAGTAGAAATAGCTTCTTCATTTTTTCCTTCATCTAATAGGGCAGCTGCAATTTTCATAGCATCGGGATAAGTGGCCAGAGGAAGCATATATACATAAATTATATAAGCGCTTGTTAAGCCTTCCAATAAATCTTTTGCTGTTTGATAATATCCTTCTGCCACAGCTTCTTCTACTTCTTCAATTATAGCTTGTGCAGTTGGAATATCTACTACTGCATCTACAATTTGAGAACGTATATCTACCGGAATAACTGCCAATTTTGGATCTTTGGTGATTAATATCTCCAAACTTCCAATTATTTTAGCTAATTCTTGTTTAGCTTCTTCATTTTTATTCTCTTTGATTAAATCGATTACTTTTGTTGTTTGATTGAGTATCTCAATCGCTTTTTTTACTTCTTCGGTTTGTTCAACCGCGAAGTCTTTTTGCATGGTTTGATCAATATTCGATTGTAATTGTTTATCAGTAACATTGGCCTTTCCGGGTTTCTGCTTTTGTACTTTTTTGGTTTCTTCTTGAGTTTTCATTTTTTTGATTTTACAGGTTAATCTTTAAGTTCACCTGAAAACCATCAAAATATTTACCATATTATGTTTAGTAGTAAGATTGGCATAATTTTGCACATTTTGTCAGTTTTTGACTGAAAAAATTACGTTTTTATTTATAAATGCATCTTTCTATATAAGCTAGTTTTGGTTTACAAAAATTTCTTTTTTTAAATTTCGCCACTTATCAAAAGCTATTCTATTGGTAAAGATTATCGTTAACCAAACATTAAGTGAAGTAGAGGCGAATATTACCACAAGAATCATTATTTGATATTTTACAGCTACCATTGGGTCACTACCTCCTAATATTTGTCCCGTCATCATACCCGGTAAAGAAATTAATCCCA
The DNA here is from genome assembly GCA_027061855.1 of Flavobacteriales bacterium. Lineage (GTDB taxonomy): Bacteria > Bacteroidota > Bacteroidia > Flavobacteriales > Flavobacteriaceae > JALSPZ01. The sequence continues at coordinate 363 of JAMOVT010000041.1, read as the reverse complement.
TTATGGCAGTTGTCGCAATTAAAGGATTAAATGCTTTTTTTAAAGCAAAACGGATAAAGGGAAGAAGAGCTTCTTGATGGGTAGCTCCATCGGCAAGTTGCCAACGGTAGCTTACGGATTCTTCGTCAATTCTTTTGAAATAGGAATCCAATGCTATAATGACATTTTTTAATGAGTTACCCAAAAGCATTCCCGTAATGGGAATAAAATACCTTGCTGTAAATATATTTTTCAATCCGATTACGATCCCTAAAAAATAATAATCTATCAATACAATGCTTAAAAATGTAGCGAGTAGGGAAGGCCAAAAAAACATTTTCAGGCGTAAACCCGTACGTTTTACAACTGTATAAGAAGCGACAA
>JAMOVT010000040.1 GCA_027061855.1 Flavobacteriales bacterium | reverse complement strand
TTAATAAAGCAAGCATTCGCTATTGTAAACAGTGGAAAAAAATATGATGAAAATTATACAAAAAAATTTGGATTTTAACACAGTTCATCCCGACAGAGCGCAGCGACGAGGGATCTCTCTATTAAATAAAATCTATGTTTTATCAATTAAATTTTTATTTTTTACTTTTTTTCATCGTCAAAAAAAGTAACAAAAAAGACTAGCCTGATGAAAGTTTTGCTAAATTTATCTTATTTCTCCGCTAAACTATCTGAACTTGCTCTTCACTATCGTTTCGAGCAACAGATAGTTTTACGCTCCTAAACAAGTAAATTTCACGCAAAACTCTCATAGGGCAGTGGGGACTAACATATTAATTGGCTTATGGAAACGAAATGTCATCCCGACAGAGCGCAGCGACGAGGGATCTTTGGATTGTTGTAATAGCCGTGTCTTGTTCTCGATACATTTCACTCCTTATTCGTCGTGAAACACTCGAAAAGACACTAATCCCAATTCCACACTCAACACTATGAACTTCACACTCAACACTAAACACTACAAACTATGCACTACAAACTATGAACTCAACACTAAACACTACAAACTATGAACTAATAACAAACAACAGACAACTGACAACTGATAACTATAAACTACACACTCCACACTCCCCCGGCTGAGGGATTGAAGCAGCAGCTTTTTTGTGCGAGGCGACAGGCAAAAAAACGAGGGCGGAGCGACCTTGTGAAGCTCCCGCCCGAAGTATTTTTTGCGGAGCATCGCACAAAAAACTATCGCGAAAAGCCCGGTCCACAGGAGATTTTGCCTTGGATTGATAGCAAGCAGAAAATCTCTTGTGGACAGCCCCTTATTTTTATTTAAAACTCCGTTAAAATCATTTGGATATCAATAAGATTTTTCTAAATTAGCTACTCATTAAAAAAACTATGCTATGAAAAAACGTTCGTGGGCAGAGCCCTATAAAATCAAAATGGTGGAACCCCTCAATATGCTTTCTAAAAAAGAAAGAGAAAAGGCGATGGAGGAGGCCGGATATAATACCTTTTTATTGAGATCGGAAGATGTGTATATCGACCTGTTGACCGATAGCGGAACTTCGGCGATGAGCGACCGTCAATGGGCGGGAATGATGCTGGGAGACGAAGCCTATGCGGGAAGCCGTAATTTCTATCACCTGGAAGATACGGTGCGTGATGTGTATGGATATAAACACTTAGTCCCTACACACCAAGGCCGTGCCGCCGAGCATATGATTTCCAAAATCCTCATTAAAGAAGGCGATTATATTCCCGGTAATATGTATTTTACCACGACCAAATTGCATCAGGAAATGGCCGGAGGAAAGTTTGTGGATGTGATTATCGACGAGGCACACGATCCCAACAGCGAATATCCTTTTAAAGGCGATATCGACCTCGATAAACTCCAAAATCTTATCGATGAAGTGGGTGCCGACAAAATTCCGTATGTAGCTATGGCTACGACGGTGAACATGGCCGGAGGACAACCTATTTCCATGAAAAACCTCAAAGCCGTGAGAGAACTTACAAAAAAATACGGCATCGATATCGTGCACGATATGACGCGTGTGGCCGAAAATGCATATATGATCCAACAAAAAGAGGAAGGCTATCAAGATAAAACGGTGGCCGAAATCGTGAAAGAGATCAATTCGCTTACCGATCATGCCACAATGAGTGCCAAAAAAGATGCCTTGGTGAATATAGGCGGATTCCTTGCTACCAACGATCCTCGTGTTTTTGAAGAAGCACGGAATATGGTGGTGGTTTATGAGGGACTGCATACTTATGGCGGATTGGCCGGACGTGATATGGAAGCCATGGCAATTGGCATCAAAGAATCGGTGATGGACGAACACCAAAAAGCGCGTGTAGGCCAAGTGCAATATTTGGGACAAAAACTGCTGGATGCGGGAATCCCTATCGTTAAACCCGTGGGAACACACGGCGTTTTCCTCGATGCCAAAGCTTTCTATCCGCATTTGACTCAGGATGAGTTCCCTGCCCAAACATTGGCGGCGGAACTTTATGTGGACTCCGGAGTGCGTGCTATGGAACGCGGGGTGGTTTCGGCAGGAAGAAACAAGGAAACGGGCGAACATAATTACCCGAAATTGGAATTGGTGCGGCTGACTATTCCGCGCAGGGTTTATACGCAAGCACATATGGATGTAGTGGCCGAATCGGTAATCGAAGTATATGAAAATGCCAAAAATGCCCGCGGATTGAAAATGGTGTATGAACCGAAATATTTGCGATTCTTCCAAGCGAGATTTGAGAAATTATAATTGTCAACGACAAGTAAGTTTGATTAAAGACGCTTCTTTTGGGGCGTCTTTTGTATTTTTGTATATTCGTTTAAATTTTTTTTATGTCGGCCACAACCATATTGATTATTATAGCCCTCTATTTTTTGGTATTAATCGGGATTTCTTTTTTAACGGGAAAAGAAGATACAAACGAGGTGTTTTTTCGTGCCAAACGGGAAGCTCCCTGGTATTTGGTGGCTTTCGGGATGATCGGCGCCTCTCTTTCGGGGATTACCTTTATCTCCGTTCCCGGCTGGGTGGAAACACAAAAATTTGCCTATTTACAAATGGTCTTGGGCTTTGTGGTAGGTTATTTTGTAATCGCTTATGTGCTCTTGCCCTTATATTATAAAATGAATCTCACTTCGATATACAAATATCTCGAAGAACGCTTTGGCAATGTCAGCCATAAAACGGGTTCCGTGTTATTTTTAATAGCCCGGATTGCCGGAGCGAGTTTGCGGCTTTTTTTGGTAGCGGGAGTATTGCAGTTGCTTATTTTTGATGAATTGGGCGTTCCTTTTTGGGTCACGGTAACCATTACCATTATTTTGATTTGGATTTATACCTTTAAAGGAGGGATAAAAACCATTATCTGGACGGATACTTTGCAAACGCTTTTTATGCTTCTTGCTTTGGGCATTTCTATTTATCTCATAGCCAAAAACTTGGATTTGGGAATGGGAGAAATGATTGGCAAAATCTATAAGAGCCCGCATTCAAAAATTTTCTTCTTCGAAGATTATAATGCGGGAAATTATTTTTGGAAACAATTTTTGGCGGGAATATTTATCGCCGTTGCCATGACCGGATTGGATCAAGGAATGATGCAAAAAAATCTGACGGTCAAAAACCTGAAAGACTCGCAAAAGAATATGCGATGGTTTTCTATTTCGCTATTGCTGGTAAATCTGCTTTTTCTTTCATTGGGAGTGCTTTTGTTGATGTATGCCGAACAAAAAGGAATAGATTTGAAATCCATGAATATTACAGGGGATAAAATTTTTCCTTATTTGGCCGTAAAAACCGATTTGGGAATTGCCGCCGCCTTGTTTTTTATCCTCGGATTGATAGCCGCCGCCTATTCCAGTGCCGATTCTTCTATGACGGCGATTACCACTTCTTTTAGTTTGGATATTTTGCAAATCGATAAAAAATATCCGCCCGAAAAACAGAAGAAGATAAGAAAAACGGTGCATGTGGGAATTTCCTTATTTTTTATTTTTATTTTACTTTTATATAAATGGCTGATTACCGATAGAAGCATTATCAATTCTATTTTTAAATTTGCCGGATACACTTATGGGCCTTTGCTGGGATTATTCACTTTCGGTCTTTTTACCGATTACAAAGTGAAAGATAAATGGGTACCGGTAGTGGTGATTCTTTCCCCTATTCTCACCTATTTTATATCTACTTTACCCGAAAAAATGGGCTGGAAATACCAAGTAAGTTTTGAATTGTTGTTAATAAACGCTGCATTGACCTTTTTCGGTTTATGGTTAATCAGAGAAAAAAAGAAATAAATGCACGAGTTTATTGTTTCCTTACATAAAATCTTCGATCGTCATAAAAATCCCGCTATTGCTTCGGGACAAAAAGCTTATATGAGAAATCAATTTGATTTTCTGGGAATTAAAACTCCTGAGCGCAAAAAACTGCTTTCTCCCCTTTTGAAAAAAGAATCCTTGCCTCAAAAAAATTCTTTAAAAGAAATAGTCCGAAAATTATGGAAATTTCCCGAAAGGGAATATCAATATGCCGCCATTGATATATTGTCAAAATATAAAAACAAATGGGACGAAGAAGATATTGACCTGATTGAATATCTCATTCAAAAAAAATCATGGTGGGATACGGTAGATGCTTTGGCTATACGATTGGCCGGAAATTTTTTTGAAAATTTTCCTGATTTAAAAAACCAACGGACTGAGAAATGGATTCGGTCAAAGAATATTTGGTTGCAAAGATCGGCACTATTATTTCAATTGAAATATAAACACAAAACGGATATCCGTTTAATGGAATATGCCATAGGGCAATTGAAAAATACAGACGAATTTTTCCTCAATAAAGCGATAGGGTGGATTTTGCGGGAATACGGCAAAACAAATCCGGAATGGGTGGAAAATTTTATGGTAAAAAACAAATTGCATCCTTTGAGCCAAAGGGAAGCCTTGAAAATAATCAGAAAATCGCAATTTTGATGGATGTTTCCGTGGTCATATTAAACTATAATGTAAAATATTATTTGGATGCATGCCTTTCAACTGTTTTGAAAGCAATGGAAAACATCGATGGAGAAATTATCGTTGCCGACAATGCTTCGACCGACGGCAGCCGTGAATATTTTAAAAACAAATATCAAAAGGAAGTTAAATTTCTTTGGTTTAATGAGAATCACGGATTCGCCAAAGCCTATAATAAAGCGGTAAAATATGCCAAAGGAAAATATATATTTATTTTAAATCCCGATACATTGTTAGCGGAAGATACAATTGAAAAATTACTTTCTTTTGCCAGACAACATCCGGATGCAGGCATTATAGGTGGAAAAATGATAGACGGTACAGGTAATTTCTTACCCGAAAGCAAACGTGGAGTTCCCAAACCATGGACAGCTTTATGGAGACTTACGGGTTTATATAAGTTATTGCCTTTTTCTCCTTTTAATAAATACTATGCCCCTCATTTAAAATCTGATGAAACAGGTCCCGTAGAAATATTGACGGGAGCCTTTATGTTTCTCAAAAAAGATTTGTATGAAAAAGCCGGAGGTTTTGATGAAAGATATTTTATGTTTGGTGAAGATATTGATTTTTCATATACTATTTTATTGCAAGGGAAAACCAATTATTATTATCCAGAAGCCAAAATTTTGCATTTTAAAGGAGAAAGCACAATTAAAGATAAAACATACATAAGGCATTTTTTCAATGCAAGTATGCAGTTTCAAAAGAAATTTTTTCATATATTTGCATTTAATGAAGCTTTGTCAAGATTATTTTTTAAAATTTGGCTTAGTTTTCGAATTAAGAAATCAAAAAAAATGAAAGGATATAACTATAAAACCGCTTTTTATTTTGGTGAGGCCGAACATGTGCGTTTTGTTCAGGAAGCAGGCTACCCGAAAATCATTCATCTGGAAGATATTGATTTATTGATTCCGGGAAACCGGACGCTTATCATTGACATGAGCTCCATTAAATTTTCGGAAATTCTTCCTATCATGGAAAAACTTTCCCAAAAAAACATCAGTTTTCGCTTCTATTTTCCCAGTAATAAATTATTACTCGGGAGTGATTCCAAAGACCAACTGAGTATTGCTTACCTTTTAAACTAGGAAAGAAAAGCAGCCCTAAATATTTGTAATAAAAATATCATTTCTTTGCAGGATTTTTCTATATTTTCCGTAAATTAGCCTGTCGTAAAAATAAAACCATGGCAAGATATGAATTAAGATTACCCAAGATGGGAGAAGGTGTAATTGAAGCTACCCTTACCGCTTGGACAAAAGATATAGGTGACTTTATAGAAGAAGACGATACCGTTTTTGAAGTCGCCACCGATAAAGTGGATTCCGAAGTTCCCAGTGAAGTTTCCGGTGTATTAAAAGAAAAACTTTTTGATGTCAATGACGTAATCAAAATAGGTGATGTGGTTGCCATTATAGAAACCGATCAGGAAATTGAAAATGAAGAAGAGGATATCATTCAAAATCCTGAACTCATGGAAATAGAGGAACAAGTTGTCGTTTCTGAGGAACCTAAGGAAGAAAAGGCAATTCAAAAAAACACTGCCAATCGTTTTTATTCGCCCTTGGTCAAAAGCATTGCTAAAACCGAAGGAATTTCACAAGAAGAATTGGATCAAATTCCGGGAACGGGAAAAAACGGACGTGTAACCAAAGATGATATTTTAAATTATCTCAAAAACCGCACGTTTAAAGCTTCATCCCAACCTGCTTCTCAACAAGCTACTTCAACAGTTCAAGAACCTGTTAAAATTGAGCAACCCAAAGGTTTGGTACTTGAAAACGGAGACGAAGTCATTGAAATGGATCGTATGCGTAAAATCATTGCGCATCATATGGTAGAATCAAAAAGAATTTCTCCGCATGTACAATCCTTTGTAGAAGCAGATGTAACAAAAATTGTCAATTGGAGAAATGCTGTTAAAGACGAATTTTTCAAAAGAGAAGGAGAAAAACTTACCTTTACTCCTATCTTTTTATATTATGTAGTAAAAACCATCAAAGATTACCCGATGGTAAATGTACAGGTAGACGGCGATAAAATCATCAAAAAGAAAAATATCAATCTCGGTATGGCCGTTGCTCTTCCCAATGGGAATTTAATTGTGCCGGTAATTAAAAATGCAGATCAATTGAGCTTGACCGGAATGGCAAAAGCGGTAAACGACTTGGCCAAACGTGCCAGAGAAAACAAACTTAAACCCGATGAAATCACCGGTGGAACTTATACGGTTACCAATATAGGATCCTTTGGAAATATTGCCGGAACGGCGATTATCAATCAGCCGCAAGTAGCCATTATGGCTTTGGGAGCTATTCGTAAAATGCCGGCGGTAATTGAAACTCCCGAAGGAGACCTCATCGGCATACGTCAGAAAATGATTCTTTCTCATTCCTATGATCACCGTGTTGTTGACGGAATGCTGGGAGGATTATTTGCCAAAAGATTGGCTGAATATTTAGAAAATTTTTCAGGAGACAACCTGTTATAACTACATAATTATGCAAAATCCAATTCAAGAAATAGAGAAGTACATCCGTGATATCAAAGATTTTCCAAAACCCGGAATCATCTTTAAAGACATTACACCTTTGTTAGCAGATCCGAAAGCAATGAAATTGACCACCAACGAACTGCTGAAAAGGGTTCCCAAAGAAGTTGACAAAGTCATTGGGATTGAAGCTAGAGGGTTCTTTTTTGCCACTTTATTGGCCGAGCATCTTGATGCAGGTTTTATTCCGGTTCGCAAACCCGGAAAGCTCCCTTATAAAACACATGAGGCAAGTTATGAGCTCGAATATGGTTCTGATACGCTTGCAATGCATATTGATGCGATTAAACCCGGTGAAAAAGTTTTGATTCATGATGATGTATTGGCTACCGGAGGAACTGCGGCAGCCGTAGCAGAGCTTGTAGAAAAAGCCGGTGGCGAAGTAGTAATGCTGAATTTTTTAATTGAATTGGAATTCCTCAAAGGCAGGGATAAATTGGCCGGATATCCGGTAAGCAGCCTTTTGAAATATTAAGAACACAATATATAATCTATTTAAAGAAAGCGGGGTGACTCTCACCACCCCGCTTTTTATTTACACACACAACCACACGTTATTTATTTTCTTCTTCTTGATTCTTTTTAATCAGTTCTTCCTGCACATTCTGAGGCACTAATTCATAACCTGCAAATTCAGAAGTAAAACTTCCTCTACCTTGCGTCAATGAACGTAATGTAGTAGAGTATCGATACATTTCAGCCAAAGGCACACGGGCCTTGATTTTTTGGTATTTTCCTGCTGATTCCATTCCCATAATGATTGCTCTACGGCCTTGTAAATCGGTCATAACAGCTCCCATCATTTCTTCGGGCATTTTGACATTTACTTCTTGAATCGGTTCCAATAATTTGGGATTGGCATCGAGAAAAGCTTGTTTAAAAGCATTCGCTCCGGCAATTTTAAAGGAAATATCGTTAGAATCTACCGGATGCATTTTTCCATCATAAACGATGACACGGATATCTCTTACCGGAGATTTTGTTAAGGGACCGTTTTCCATTACTTCCAGAATTCCTTTTTTAATGGAAGGCAAATAACGAGAGTCTATCACTCCTCCCACGATTGAATTGATAAATTGCAAGGTTCCTCCCCATGGCAATTCTTCCTCCTCTTTTCCTCTTACGGGGAAACCGTCGGGATCGGGCATACCTTCATAATAAGGTTCGATTTT
>JAMOVT010000039.1 GCA_027061855.1 Flavobacteriales bacterium | reverse complement strand
GGATCCGCATCCACTTTGGGCTCAATAATTTCTCCTTCCAAACTTTGCTCGGCGGGCATATCCAAGGCCGAAGGTGTTACATTATCGATAAAGCCCATTAAACGTCCACTTCCCATATCATTTAGTGCCGACATTACAAATACGGGGAATAGTTCAAGATTCAACATTCCTTTTTTGATTCCCGCTTTCATTTCTTCTTCATTTAGCGTGCCTTTATCAAAAAAGAGTTCCATCAATTCTTCATCATTTTCAGCCGCTTTTTCCACCAATTCATTATGCAACTCATCAGCTTGCTCTTTGAGTTCCGCAGGAATTTCATGTTTCTCGGGTTTTCCTCCTTCCGGTCCGAATACATACATTTTCATTTTTAACACGTCCACGATAGCTTGACGCCCGTCAGGAGTTTTATAGGGAAATTGAATTTTTACGGCATTTTTTCCCGCCAATTCGACAATACTGTTATAGGCATCTTCAAAATTGAAATCCGGATGGTCAATTTGGTTAATGACAAAAACCGTTGGACGATTAAAACGATCGATATAATTCCAGATGATTTCAGTTCCCACTTCAGCCCCTTGCACTCCGTTAATCACCATCAGCGCGGTTTCGGAAACGCGCATGGAAGAAATTACTTCTCCGATAAAATCGTCTAATCCCGGAGTGTCAATGATGTTTATTTTGTAATTTCGCCATTCCGTATGTAAGGGAGTGGCGAAAATGGAGGTTTGTCTTTCTTTTTCAATATCGGTAAAATCGGAAACGGTATTTTTATTTTCTACGCTTCCACGTCTTTTTAATAGACCCGCTTCATAAAGCATTGTTTCGGCAAGAGTGGTCTTGCCGCTACCGTGGGCTCCAACAAACGCAACATTTTTAATGTGTTTATCATCATAAATTTTCATGGCTGAAATGTTTTTATTGATTAATATTGTTTTAAAGATAGAAATTTTTCTCTATTTAAAAACTGACAAAACACAAAAAGCCGGATAAAACATCCGGCTTTTCAAAAATGCAATTGTTTTATTAGAAGATCTTTAAATCATCCAAAACTTTCATCACGGCTTTTACATGATTGGCAGATTCAGTCAACAGTGCCATTTCTTCCTCATTCAAATCAATTTCTATAATTTCCTCTACTCCGTTATATCCTAATTTCACCGGAACACCCAAAGCTACATCTTTTTGTCCGTATTCGCCGTCAAGCATCACACAAACAGGCATTACTCTGTGAGAATTAAGAATAATGGCTTCAACCATTTGAGCTGCAGCAGCTCCGGGAGCATACCAAGCGGAAGTACCTAAAAGTTTCACGATTTCTCCTCCTCCCTTTTTGGTTCTTTCTACCAATTCTTGAATTTTATCGGCAGGCATTAAATCGGGCAAAGGCAAACCGGAAACACTGGTTAAACGGGGAAGCGGAACCATAGTATCACCATGTCCACCTAATAGCATGGCATTCACATCTTTGGGAGATACATTTAATTCCTCGGCGATAAAGGCTTCAAAACGCCCGGTATCCAAAACACCTGCCATTCCGAACACTTGTGTTCTAGGTAAGCCTGTGGCTAATAAAGCCGTATAGGTCATCACATCCAAAGGGTTGGCTACGATAATAAATTTTGCATTGGGAGAATATTCATAGGCTTTTTGGGAAACCTCTTTCATGATTTTGGCATTGATTCCGATCAAATCATCGCGGCTCATTCCCGGTTTACGAGGCACTCCCGAAGTAATTACCACAACGTCGGAATCTGCAGTTTTTGAATAATCGTCCGTATATCCTTTGACACGTGTGTCAAAATAATTAATGTGAGAAGATTCCCAAATATCCAAAGCTTTTCCTTCGGCAAAATTGGGTTTGATGTCGATAAGTACGACTTCGTTTACAATATTTTTGTTGGCTACTACATCGGCTACTGTGGCTCCCACATTTCCTGCACCGATGATGGTTACTTTTTTGTTCATAAGTCTGATTTTTGATTTTCCCAAATTTACTAAAACATCCTGATAAAAGAATGATTTTTGACATTTTATTATGATTCTTTTACTTGTAAAAGAAAAGAAAATAGTATATTTGCACTTGCTAAAACGGGTTATTAGCTCAGTTGGTTTA
>JAMOVT010000038.1 GCA_027061855.1 Flavobacteriales bacterium | reverse complement strand
AAAGAGTATTTTTGGTGAGATTAATAAGAATTAATGCATTAGGAAAGGAATTTTATTGGTGATAAAAGGGGAAATGTGATGAGTTAAATTAAGTTGGATGGATACTGTGTTGTATCCAATGAAAGAAAAATTGAAATAGGTAATAAATTAAAATGAAAAGCCAACGCAAAAACCAAAAATTGTAAAAGAGCTATTTTTTTGCCAACGCTTAACTGAAATCAAGTATCTTGTAAAATTATTTATACAAAGGAATATTAAAATATGTCAGAAGAACAAAAGAAACAGTTAGAAGCTCAATTATGGATTATTGCTAATCTACTATGTGGAAAAATAAGTACTGATGATTACCGAGATTATATCCTCGGTTTTATCTTTTATAAATATCTGAGCGAAAAACAATATTTGTATGCTAACAGCCTATTGGTAGGCGAAGAAGTAACCGATTATAAAGAAGTAACTGACCCTGAAATTTTAAAAGCCATAAAAGAAGAATCCTTAATGAAACAAGGCTATTTCTTAAAACCTAATGAGAATTGATTTTTCCAAATAATTTCTTTATGAATTATAGATTAAATTCATATGAAGGAATAAAAAGGGTTGTTACAATAATGTTTGTGTAAATATGAGTGAATACTATAATAAATATTATGAAGGAATTTTTTGGATACCAGAAAATGAAAAATACAAAATCATAGGAACTCTATTTATTGATAAAGAGGGTAAAGCAACCATTTCATCATTACAACCGTTGATAAAATATGATAAACCGGTTGATTGGGGAAGGATAAAAATAGATACAATTTTTGGTTATATAAATGGTAATAATGTATCTGGGACTCATTCCGTTAAATTTTATAATGCCTATAATACTTCTCAAAGTTTTGGAGGATTAAATAAATATCAATATATATCTCAAAAAGTATTAGTATCAGATTTTTTTGACAAGGACATTTGTGAAAAGAATTACAATTCAATTATGTTTAATGCACAAATATTAAATGATTGGATAAATATTACCGGCTTTAAAGATAATGAAGTTTTTACGAAAAAGTTTAAAGTAAATCAAGTATATGAGAAACCCGAAGACATCGATTTATTTACAGAAGATCATTTACATATTTATATAAATTTTAGAGCAACTGCCGGTTATCCTATAAAACGAAAAACCTATATTAAAGAAGAAGTATATATTAATATTAAAACCAAAGATAATAAAAGCTTTGATGAGCTTATTTATTTACAAAAAAATATAGAAAGGTTATTTAACATTTTACTATTTTATCCTTTTAGTGCTGAGAATATTGATGTAAGAAGTTTGTCAAATAAAATATATAAATGGCTATTTAAACCTAAGGAAAAAATCTTTTATCAAAAAAATGAAATAAAATTTAATTTATTTAAAGAACAATCAACACGTATCTTTGATAATTGGTTTAAAAAGCAAAAAAAACTAGAACTAATAATCAATAATTTTTTTAGTGTTTTTGGACAAAAAGGCATAGTAGTAGAAAATAAGTTTTTAACCTATGTTTCTATTTTAGAAAATTATCACCGTAATAATTTTTCAATAGAAACCACTAAGAAAATTTTGAGTAAATATAATATATTCAAAATAAGGAAATATAAAGGAATAGAAACACCAAATTTTCAGCAACGATTAATTTGCGTTATAGATCAATCACCCGTATCTTCAAAAATTGATAATTTAAAAAAATATACGGAAATTTTAAGAGATACGCGAGATTATCATATACATTTATTGGATGTTAAAGGAGAAAAGTCTTTGACTTGGCAAGAGATAAATAAAGCAAATCAATTATTAGAATTTGTAATTAGAGAAATTTTCATAAAGGAATTAGGAATCAAAGATTTTAACCAAAAAATGACTCATTTACCGATAATTAAAGTTGCCGATTTGAAATTAAACAGCAAAAAAGAAAAGAAATAATTATACAACCGAAATAAATATTCGAAAATAATAATTTATAGATAACTTTAAACCTATGAAAAAAACTTTTAACATATATTGTGACGAAAGTTGTCATATACAAAATGATCATAAAAATTATATGCTTTTGGGAAGTATCAGTTCCGCATACAATCAAGTAAAACGACATACCGAACGGATAAAACTAATAAAACAAAAACACAATTTCTATGCTGAAATAAAATGGTCGAAAGTATCAAATTCAAAATATGAATTTTATAAAGAACTATTAGACTATTTTTTTGATACAGACATACGATACCGTGCTGTCGTAGTCAAAAAACAACAAATACGAAGTGATATTTCCGGACAAAATTATGATGACTTTTATTACAAAATGTATTATTATCTACTCAATCATCATAAAAACAGTAATTATAAATATAATGTTTTTCTTGACATAAAAGACACACTTAGTGCATATAAAGTTCAAAAACTAAAAGAAATTTTAAATACAAAATACGGTGTTTTTAATATTGTTCAAAATATTCGTTCTCATGAAAGTGTGTTACTGCAACTTGCTGATTTAATAACCGGTGCTATTGCTTATAATTTGAATAATGAAAATAAAAAAGTGATTGCTAAAATGAAATTAATTGAAAGAATACAACAACATAGCAATCAAAACTTACTAAAATCTTCCTATTATGACGAAAAAAAAATGAACTTATTTTTTATTGATTTAAAATGAAAAAATATGCCGTTAAATCTATTAAAAAAATATAATCAACTTCTTGAACTGGGAGCCTTTAACGAACAACAACGTAAACAATCTTTAATGGGGATTTTTAATCGTGATATTGCAGAAAATCAACATTTTTATTTCAAGCAAAAAGCCATTCATCCTACCCCAATTGACGGGGAAATAAAAATGCAAATTCTTTTTTCTCATTTAACAACGGTTATAGTGGACAAAAAAACTAATAAACGAAAATTTGATATACATCGTTCTGTTCGTTTACATTGGATTCGGCACCACATTGAAGAAAAGAAAAAAGATAATATGCTTGTTTTTTCTGTAAATGAACCCCAAGGAAAAAGAACTTATATTTATGATAAAGAAGAAAAGTATGTTATTGTTTTAGAACCAAAAAGAAAATTAGACGAGTATTATTTATTAACGGCTTACCATTTAAGAGGAAAAGATGTGCCAAGAAATAAAATCATAAAAAAATACAAGAGAAGATTAAATGAAATTTTATAATTTTATAGAAAGCAAAAGACGCATAACATCAAGGTTATACGTCTTCCGATTTCCTTCCCCCGATTGGTGGGATGAACTCATCGCAAATATATAAAAATTAATAATATAAAATTCATATTTAAAAAAAAATGAAAAAAATAAAATTTTAAAAGTATAGAAAAAGCATATATGACCACCCAACCCGAACAAATATTAGAAAATAATCTTGTGGCACAATTACAAAAATTGGGTTACAAATATGTAGCGATAAAAGATGAAAAAGATTTACTGGCTAACTTAAAATCACAACTGGAAATTCATAATAAAACCAAACTTTCCGATAATGATTTTAAACAGATACTTAATTATATTAAACAAAGGCAATATTTTTGAAAGAGCCAAGATTTTACGCGACCGTGTTCCTTACACAAATGAACAAGGCGAACACAAAACCAAAATGAAAAACCCCAACAAATTGATAAACAATAAATTGAGGTTTTGTTCTGTACTCGGGCGAGTTCCGATAGCTATCGGAATGAGCCCGCACGGACATAAAACAAAAAAACCACCCGAAAACGGGTGGTTTTAAGTACTCGGGGCGGGACTTGAACCCGCACGGACATTACTGTCCATTGGATTTTAAGTCCAACGTGTCTACCAATTCCACCACCCGAGCCCGTTAAGACTTTGTGATAGAAGAGCGAAAGACGGGACTCGAACCCGCGACATCCACCTTGGCAAGGTGGTGCTCTACCAACTGAGCTACTTTCGCTTGCGAGTGCAAAGATAAGAAGTTTTTAAATAATCACAAACATTTTTTACTAAAAAAATCTTCTTTTAAAACCATTTGTTTTTAACTTCGTTATAATCAATATAATACGTAAGCTTCATAATGAAACTATGGGTTTTGGGCTGTGCAAACAACCGGTCGATATTGGTTTTGTAATCCAATTGGGCCAATTGATCACTATTGGCAATCACATTTCGATATAACAAAGATAATTGACTGCCCGGTGCAAATTCCCATACATAACTTAAATCCAGATTCCAAATATTAAAATTTATATCGGGATTATCCGTATAAAGATCCGTTTGAACCAAACTTCCGTCCTGTTGTAAGATATAAAATTTATCGTAATGCACAGGAGCCCAATAATACCTGAAACTCAAATTCAAGCCGGATTTGGTATTGAAATAATAGTTCCCTGTCAAATTCTGTTCGATGATTTTTTGGTCTCTGTTTCCAAAATAAATGTATTCATCGTCACTGCCCACAAATCCTTTGAAATTATTCATTTTTTTATAGTCAAAAGAGTAGATCATTTTTAAGTGATCACTGACACGAAAACGGGGAGAAAAACGCCATCCTATAAAATTTTGATCACCGGTTATTTTATGGTAACGTGAAAAATTCAGGTCAAATGCAAAGCGTTTTCTATAATCCGTAGAGATAAAAGCTCTTCCTCCTCCAAAAGCACCGTTTACATAATAACGACCTTCTGCACGAGGCTCGTAATAATTATATTCATCGGTAGTATATTCCAGATTAAAGCCGTAACTGAAATATTTTTTATTGGTAAGAAATACACTCAGTTCGGCATCATTCCTGATTTTTGTAAAAGGCTTGTAACGCCTGTCAAACCCCACATCAAAAGAAATGCGTTTGTTATTGAAATGTTTCGTGGGTTGGAGAATGGAATAGGTATAGGAAATATCAAATTTAGCAAAATTATTTACACGATTAAATCCCATATCATTATTATCATATTTGTCATCCTGCATTCGCAGAGAAGCTTCAAAAGTATGCTGGTCTATTTTTTTTGATACTGCCGTATTGAATTTAAATCCGTTTTTTACAGACTCTTCATGCACACTACTCACAGCCGTAGTTCCTGAAAAATTCAAGGTGTTATTTTGTGCATAAAGATCATAAACAAGACCCGTTACATTAGCATCTCTCGCCTCACCTGCTCTAAGCACATTGGTATTTACAAAACTCACTGACGAACTCTTATTGAAATTATAATCCAAAACCAACATATTATAATTGGCCAATGGTTCGGTGGTAATATATCGCGTATTGTTTGTCAATGTATCCAATAATTCGGCTTTGGTTTCATTGGTTACCGCATTAAAAAAACCTACTCCCAATCCGTTTTTACTACGTCCGGATATTTTTACGGCATTGATTAATTGTACCTTTTCCGGATTATCTACTACTATTTCATTTTCTTCCGCTTCCTCATAAGGCAAGCTATAATCAATAGGTGTATTTCCTATTCTACGGGAATAAAAAAGGTCGCCTTTACTGAAAAGAGTCATTCCTTCGGTAAAAAACTGTCGTTTTTCTGAATAATATTGTTCAAAAGGACCCAAATTCAAGCGTAAATTATCATAAGGCGTATTAGTGAAATCCGGAATAAGAGTAGCATCCAATGTATAGCTTTCACTCAATCCGTATTTTAAATCCATTCCGTAGCCGTAACTTGTATTATTGCCAGATTCCTGACGCGTGTGTACAACCGACACATAAGGATACAAACTCAATCTTACCGGCGGCTTTAAATCTTTCAGACCTTTTAACACGCCCAAAAATTGCACGACATCTCCCTGTTTCTTTTTATCAAACAAAGTCCATGAATAGGTTTCTCGCTTGGTTGTAATGTAGCGAATAAAAGTAATTCCCCAGTCTTGTACTTTCTCATTTTGAAAACGTAAAGCCGAATAAGGTATGGCCATTTCCACTACCCAAGCATTTTCTGTAAAAGCTACTTTTGACCGCCAAACGGCATTCCAACTGAAATCGGTATTCCCTTTCTGGATACCGTCCATTTGTGCTCCGGCAGCAGTTACCCCGAAAACATAGGTGTTTTTTGGTGAAAAAAACGGATTCACCAGTACACTAAACCAATCCGCCTGGGTAAATTGATCTCTTAAACCGAACTCCCTTGCAATTTTATCGGGATTGGGATCTTTTAAAACAGCCAAAACATATAAATTGGTATCATCATATAAAACTTTTACTTCCGACCGGTATCCCGGAGCTTCGGAAAGACCGTTTCCCGGATCCATCATCACAAAATCTTTTGCCACAGGTGCTTGCTTCCATACAAGATCATTAGGCAAACCATCGATCCTAGGTGCTATTTGCGTCCTTACTGCCGGCAATATTTTGGCATGCTGGGAAAATGAAAAAAAGGGAAATAAAAGGACAGTTAGAAAAAAAAGTTTTTGCATGAAGAATGGTTTTAAGCGATAATACAAATATCTATACATTTTTAAATAAAATGGGCTGATTTAAGGTTTTTTTAACCCCAAAACATAAAAAAACCCGGCGAAAACCGGGTTCATATAAATTTTATACTTGCAATTAATCCAATTTGGGAATACGCAAAACTTGTCCGGGGTAAATCAAATCCGGATCTTTCAGCATGGGTTTATTGGCTTCAAAAATCACATTGTATTTGGACGCATCTCCATATACTTCTTTGGCGATTTTACTGAGGTAATCACCTTTTTTCACGGTATAAAAAGTAGATTCGGGCTCTTGATTTTTCACCTCCATACGATCATCCACCTCAGCAATACCTTCTGTGTTTCCAACCATTAAAATTACAATTTCTTTGGTGCGTTGATCCGGCACCGTACCAAAAACAAGTGCTCTGTCACCGTCAATAATCACATTCAAATCCTCTACCGGTAAGCCTTCGGCATTGATATTTGCCATTAATTTTTGTGCTTTTTCAAAATTCAATTCTTGAATTGACTTTTTTTCTTCTTCTTTGTGTCCGAATAATTTAGCTCCGGCATCTTTAATAAATGAAAATAATCCCATAATTTTAAGTGTTTTAAATTTTAATTTATACAAATATAACAATAATTTTGCATATTATCAACTGATAAATTTTAAAAGAAAATTTTTTCCAAATATTTATTTGTGTTTTTTCTCTTTACTTTTGCTCGAATATTTTCAAAAGGAATACACAAAAACCTATATTCTTTAATTTATGGAGCAAAGAATCAAAAAATTAGCCCAAGAGGCAAATAAAAAGAATCCGGATTTTAAAAAGTTAATCCGGAACTTAAAAAAGAAAACCCCAAAAAATTTTGATTACCTGATGCAAGAGATTCATGAGGAGGTTTTTACAAAAATCGATTGCTTGACTTGTGCCAACTGCTGTAAAACTACCAGTCCTATTATTACGGAGAAAGACTTGGAACGTATTGCCAAACATCTTCGTATGAAACCTGCCGAATTCATAGATAAATACCTTAAAAAAGATACCGACGGATTATGGATGTTTACCCAAACGCCTTGTGTTTTTCTTGATCGGGACAATTATTGTCTCATATATGAAGTACGCCCCAAGGCTTGTCGTGAATATCCTCATTTGGACCGCAAGAAAAATCATCAATTACTTCATCTCCACCAAAAAAATGCCAGCATTTGCCCGGCTGTATTCGACGCTCTGGAAATTTTAGAAAAAAAGACGATTCATAAAAAGAAATAGGATAAACCGAAGGCGATTATTTGCGAAGAAAATCCAATCAAAAACCCATAAAAAAGCTCTTTGTAATCATGCGCTTCGAGATAAATACGTGAAGCCATAGTGAACACCCCGATCATCAATAAAAATCCGATGACTGGCAATATAAAAATCTTGGTATAATAGGACCAAATCATCAGAAAAGCGAGCATCCCTCCGATTCCCATCGCATGCAAACTGGGTTTATACCGGTTGTAATTGGCTATACTCATCCATAACAAAGCGATACTGATTCCCATAAAAAACGGAACCAATTCTATGAAAATATGAAATTGCACCAGTTTGTTCAAAATAATAAGATATACGATGAGCATAATCCAGGAAAAAAATAATCTCTCACGAGGAGAGTCCAACAAAAAACTGCTAAAAAAACCACCGGCTTTCATCGTAATAAAAAAAAGCATGGGAATCACTACCGAAAGTACTAACAAATATACCTCCAAAAAACGAATGTTTTTAGGAAGAAAAAAACGAGGTGTAAGATAAAAATACAGCACTATGGTATAGAGGGGAATAAAAAGGGGATGAAAAAGAATGGAAAACAAATAGGCCATTCCCGTAGCAGGATTGATGCCGTTTTTTTTGAACTCAGCCATTTTAAATTTCTTTTCTCAATCTAGCCACAGGAATTCCCAATTGCTCCCTGTATTTTGCAATTGTCCGCCTGGCAATGGGAAAGCCTCTTTCTTTGAGTTTTTTTGCCAATTGTTCATCTGTCAAAGGCTTGCGTTTATTTTCCTCGTCAATAATCGATTTCAAAACATTTTTGATGCGTATGGTGGAGACATCTTCTCCCTGCTCGTTTTTCATCGATTCGGAAAACAAATCTTTCAGCAATTTCACTCCATAAGGTGTTTGCATATATTTACTGCTCGCCACACGGGATACCGTAGAAATATCCATTCCTATTTGTTCGGCGATATTCTTAAGAATCATCGGTTTGATTTTTCTCTCGTCTCCCGTAAGAAAATACTCTTTTTGAAAATCAACAATGGCATTCATTGTTTTGAGCAGGGTTTCATGTCGTTGATTGACTGCATCGATAAACCATTTGGCCGAATCGAGTTTTTGCTTGATAAACATTACCGCTTCCTTTTGCGCCTTGGTTTTATCCGCTTTATAAGCCTTCAACATTTCCGTATAAGCCGGAGAAATGTGCAATTCGGGAGCATTTTTGGTATTTAAACTTACCTCAATATTTCCATCTTCCACATTGATGATGAAATCGGGTATAATGTGTTCTACATAAGACCCCCGAGTATTAAAGGCATTCCCGGGTTTGGGATTCAATTTTACAATTTCATTGATAGCTCCTTTGAGCTGTTCTTCGTTTATATTGAATTTGGCTTGCAGTTTTTTATATTTTTTGTTGATAAAATAATCAAAGGCTTCTTCCAAAATTTTTATGGCCAATTCGCGCTCAGGAGTAGGCTTTTTTCTTTTTAACTGGATAATAAGGCTTTCTTTTAAGTCCCTTGCTCCCACCCCGGGAGGATCCAATTCCTGTATCATTTTAAGGATTTTTTCCACCTCCTCTTCTTCTGCAAAAATATTCTGATTGAAAGCCAAGTCGTCCACTATTTCAATAATATCACTCCTTAAATATCCGTTATCATTGATACTTCCAATCAAGAACTCGGCTATTTTTCTTTGTTTTTCATCCAATTGAAAAGAAGCCAATTGTGATTTGAGATATTCCGTAAAACTTTCTCCTTGTGCATAAGGAACTTTTTTTTCGTCATCGTCGGCAGAATGATTATTTATTCGCAATTTCCATTCGGGCGTTTCATCATCACTGAGGTATTCATCAATATTTATGTCCTGAGCATCAATCACTTCACCGCGATCATCAAAATCTTCGGTCGCAGAGTTATCCAAATCCATTTTTTCAGGATTTTCCTCTTTTCCCTCTTCCAAAGCCGGATTTTCCTCTATTTCTTCTTTCACTCTTTGCTCAAATGCCAAAGTAGGCAATTGAATCAATTTCATCAATTGAATTTGTTGCGGCGTAAGCTTCTGTTGTAATTTCTGCTGTAAACTCTGTCTTAACATGTACTACGATTTGCTGTGTTGTTTTTATAAAATAAAATTTTGCTTATCAATATTTTTGTAAAGATAAAAAATAATTCGCTTTTATGAATTCATCAGTGATATTTTGGCAAAATTTTTGCTAGCCAGGATAATTGCAAATATGTGATTTTTATCATATTTTTGCATAAAAATTAAACCTAACAGGTAAAAAAATGAAAAAACTCCTATTCTCTTTGCTATTGATTATCTTTCTACAAAACGGATATTCGCAAGCAATTGCCATTTCTACGAAAGTAAATAACCTGCGCGCCAATGATTTTGAGCAGCTTTTAAAAAATACCGAAAATCCTCAATTAATCGATATAAGAACTCCCCGAGAATATCAAATGGGGCATATTGCCGGTGCTATCAACATCAACTATTACGATCCTTCTTTCAAAGAAAATATTATGAAAGCCGGATTGAACAAAAACAAACCGGTATTTATTTATTGCCGCAGCGGCAATCGCTCGTCAAGGTCGTTGGCAATTTTTAAATCCTTGGGATTTAAAAAAATTAATCATCTGGTATACGGTATCAATGATTGGTACCGCAACGGACTTTCATTGATAAAATAAAAAACAAAAATATTATTCCTATGAAAAAAATTAATTTGATCGCTTTGAGTTTGCTATTATTGGCTGCTTGTCAAAATGACACAAAAAAAGAACCTGAAAAAGAAAAAAAATCTACTGAAAAAAGCATCGACAAAGAAAAATATACTAAAGAAGGGAAAAAAATTGCCCAAGCCACTTTCAAGGCTTTCGTGGGACACATCAAACAAAAATCTCATGAAGGCGGCTTACCTGCTGTGGTGGCTTTTTGCAATGAAAATGCAATGAAATTAACCGACAGTATGGCTCATGTGTACGGCGTAAAAATCAAGCGTACTTCCCACAAATTAAGAAACCCGAAGAATGCACCGGATACAGCAGAAAAAGAGGTTTTGGAGGAATATTTGGACAGAATCAAAAAAGGAGAAAAACCTTCACCGGTAATTGAACAAGACAG
>JAMOVT010000037.1 GCA_027061855.1 Flavobacteriales bacterium | reverse complement strand
ATATAAAGCCCATATCAATGCGGTTTGCAATAGAAACCACCATTTGTTCGGCATCTTTAGGATACTGCTCATACCATGCAATAAGCCGGAAATAAAACCTCTGATTTTTAAAACAAACGGATTGCGTGACCTGCCAATTAACTTGAAAAATATAATAAAAAGCAAAAGAAGTCCAAGGAGTTCAATTCCTAATAGAAGCGGATTTTCGGGCAATTTAGGCTCTATCATTTTATAAATAAAGTCAAACTGCAAGATTAAAGCCAACAGGATAAAAAACAATAGAAAAACCACATCTGCTATACGCTCGGCTACAATCGTCCCGAAAGCTTTGTCAAAAGAGATATCTTTTTCATATTTGGCCAAACTCCCTGCCCTCGCCACTTCTCCGGCACGAGGAACGACAAGATTTAAAAGATAAGAAACTCCGACGGTTAAAATCAGATTGATTTTCCGGGGGTGATAATCCAAAGTTTCCAACAGGTAATTCCACCGGTAGGCACGTATAATATGGCTGAGTAGTCCCATGATCAAAGAAAAGATTAACCATTTGACTTCAATATGCTTTATATTATACCATATTTCTTGAAGTTCTTCACGGGTAAAACCGGATAAATACCAATACAAAATGGCACCACCGAAAACAAGAGATAATATTACTTGCAGCGATTTCTTCAATAAACTCTATTTAAGGCGGTTTGTTTCGGAGTCGGGGAAGATGATGGTGGGTTTAAATTTCTTTGCTTCTTCCATCTCCATCCATGTGTAGGTAATGATAATAATAATATCTCCTTTTTGAACCCTTCGTGCAGCCGGACCGTTCAGAGTGATTTCACCGCTTCCGCGTTTGCCTTTGATGATGTAAGTCTCGATACGCTCACCGTTATTAACATTGACAATCTGCACCTTCTCCCCTTCGATCATATTTGCGGCATCGACCAAGTCGGCATCAATGGTAATGCTACCGATATAATCCAATTCGGCTCCGGTAACTTTTACACGGTGAATTTTTGATTTGAAAACTTCTACTAACATAGGCTGCAAATATATATAATTTCCATTATTATTTCTCAATTATTATACCAAAAAATTTAAGGCCTGTTTCCTAAGATTCATCAAATCAAAAGAACAGTTCATACAATCACTCCTTTTTGAGTTCAAAATTCAACTATTTTTAACCTGCAAAGGATAATCAAATCGACTGATTATTGATTTTTTCATACGTACTATTGTTTGATTGATACCAAGGAGTCTTGCCCGGCAAGACTCTTTTTTATGTTTCTAGCGATATAATGCTCTCCATTCTTAAATATACAATATTATTATTAAGCATCCTACTTTCAGGCGTAGAGCAAGAAGAATTCTATTTAGAAACTTTTGTTTCAAATAACATTCGATATTAATTATTCGTTTTTCGTTATTTTTTTGCATCAAGCCCGTCTATCTTTGCCTGCAAAAATAAAACAATATGAAACGAATTTTTTTATTTGGCTTTTTAATGATGCTTCATTATATGGGAGCACAAGAAAAGAAGCAGGATACAATCAAAATGAATACGGTAATTATCGATGCCGGTAAAACCAATCTTGAAAAACAACAAATTCCTATTTCAGTCAGCACCCTTTCAGCTAAGGAAATCGAAGTGTTAAAAATCGACAATCTTACCAATTTAAACGGTCTTGTTCCCAATCTTTTTATGCCGGAACACGGAACACGTCTTAATACGGATATCTATATACGAGGTATCGGGGTAAGTAAAGGAGAGCCTTCCGTAGGTGTTTATGTAGATGATATTCCGTATTTTGACAGTGGCACGGTTAATTTTGAATTGGCCGATGTAAAAAAAATCGAAGTGCTCAGAGGACCGCAAGGAACCCTTTACGGAAGAAACACTATGGGCGGATTGATAAAAATTTATACTCCCGAACCCGGTCCTGTATTAGGCGGAATGCTTAAACTCGATTATGGAAATTACAACCAACAAAAAGCAGTAGGAAGTTTCAATTTACCGGTGAATGATAAATTGGGCTTTCTCCTTGACGGCGCCTATGCTCATAAGGATGGTTTCTTTACCAATGAATACGATGGAAGCAATCCCGACCGGTCGGATACCTATTCCGGACGTATGAAAATGGCCTATAAACCCACAGACCGCTTAAAATTACGATTTGTGTTAGGCTATGAAAACTCCCGGCAAGACGGTTTTCCTTATGCAGTATATGATATTGCCACTCAAAAAGCACAACCGATAAACTATAATGTTCCCAGCTTATATGACAGAGATTTTTTATCTAGCGGAGTTTTTTTAAATTATGAAGGAAACAATTTTGATGTAAGCTTTGCCGGAAGTTACCAAAACCTGTCGGACAAATATGCCATAGATCAAGATTTTCTTCCCATAGATGTGTATTTTATCGATATGGAACGTGATAATGATGCCTATGTGGAAGAATTGAATTTCAAATCCAAAGAAACTTCAAAAATAAAATGGATAGCCGGCTTGTATGCTATGCAAAGACGTTTATACAAAGATGTTTTGGTAGACCTAACTACTCCGCGAGTAAATATGATTTTATACAAAACTTATGACCAAGATATTGATGGCGGAGCCATGTTCGGTCAAATGGAAATGCCTTTCGGTAAATTTACATTGACTACCGGTCTGCGTTGGGATATGGAAAAATCCCGAATGGATTATAACTACGATTTGGAAATGAGAGGAAGGAAAACACATATGGATGACTTTATTCATTATTTGAGCTACAATCAAATCTTGCCAAAAGTAAGTATAGCATACCAAGCAAATGATGACCTGAATATATATGCCACAATAACCAAAGGTTATAAAGCGGGAGGTTTTAATGCCACTATCGAAAGACCGGAAGACGAAGTCTACAATCCCGAATACAGCTGGAATTATGAAGCCGGAATGAAATCCATGTGGCTGGAAGATCGTTTAACCGCTAATCTAAGTGTATTTTATATCGATTGGAGAGATCAACAAGTGATCCAATCGGTTCCCAGCGGACGTGGTATTATGACCAAAAATGCCGGAAAATCCGAAAGCAAAGGGGTCGAATTTGAAGGCAGTTTTCGTATAAACAGAAATTTCAATCTGGGTTTGGCCGCCGGCTATACAGATGCAAAATTCATTACTTATGAAAAAAGTGCTACCGAAATTTATTCGGGAAATGCCATTCCTTTGGTTCCTAAATATACCTTAGGGACAATAGCCAATTATAAATACTATCCCAAAAACTCTAAAATAAAATATATCCTGTTTAATACCACTTATAAATATTTCGGGAAATTTTATTGGGATGTGGACAATGCCGCTTATCAAGATTCTTACGGAATATTGGATGCGAATATCACTACGGTAATCGATAAATTCAGCTTCGGAATTTGGGGTAAAAACCTCACCAATACGGACTATAACCGCTACTATTTTACAATTTCCAGTTTGAATAAAGCTTATGTTGAACCGGCAAGGCCCATGCAGTTCGGAGCTTTTGTAAAAGTGAAATTCTAAAATTAAGAAAAAACAACCTCAATATCTAAGCTGTAATCTTGCAGCTTAGATATTTGCATTTAAAAATCTTTCATGAATCA
This sequence comes from Flavobacteriales bacterium, assembly GCA_027061855.1. Classification (GTDB taxonomy): domain Bacteria; phylum Bacteroidota; class Bacteroidia; order Flavobacteriales; family Flavobacteriaceae; genus JALSPZ01. The sequence goes on along the minus strand of JAMOVT010000037.1, from coordinate 24,540 downwards.
AAAAACCGCAAATAAGGAAAAATGGAAATACGGAGTGATGCTGAATCTCTATTTGGCACAATCCATACCTATGACCTTTTTCTCTACGGTTTTACCGGTAATTATGCGGGAAAATCATTTTTCTTTGACTTCCATCGGATTGATTCAACTGGTAAAACTCCCTTGGTTATTAAAATTCTTATGGGCACCCGTTGTAGATAGTGCACAAGGAGATCCGAAAGCCTATAAAAAATGGATTTTTATTTCGGAATTTGTATACGCTCTAAGCATATTTATTATTGCCTTTTTTAATCTGGAAACCGATTTCAAACTAATCGTAATCCTGTTACTCATTGCTTTTACGGCTTCTGCCACCCAAGATATTGCCACGGATGCTTTTTCTTATCTTATTCTCAAAAAAGAAGAAAGAAGTATCGGCGGAAGCATACAAACCATAGGAAATTTTCTCGGCACGGTAATAGGAAGCGGATTGCTGCTCATTATCTATTATTATTTCGGCTGGGAAACTCTAATCATTTCCCTCGGGCTTTTTGTTTTATTGGCATTAATTCCATTGGCTATTTTCACTACCACCCAATCTACAACAACGAAGAAAAAATACAAGAAAAAAATCCGTTTTAACGAACTTATCTCTTTTTTTAAACAAAAACATATTCGTTACCGTATCGGGTTACTTTTCTTTATTTATTGGGGAATTATCGGTATTCTCAGCATGTTGAAACCATGGATGGTAGATCTGGGATACAGCATCAAAGAAATTGGGATCTATTCCGGGATAATAGGACCGGCTGCCGGAGTCCTTTTTGCCTATTTAGCCGGAAAAATAATCAAAAAGAAAGGAAAATACTTTACCTTAAAGCTACTTCTGTTTTTATTTATTACAATAAAATTATACTTTTATTTAATCAGTCAATACAAAACAAACTATTGGCTTTTGCAAGCCGGAATTATCGGTATATGGGGAATTTACAGTATGACTACGGTATTTGTTTATTCATTTTTAATGGATGGAATTAGATCTCAACGAGAAGGTACGGATTTCACTTTACAAATCGTATTAGCTCATCTGGGAAGCCTGATTATGGCGGTATTAAGCGGTAAAATTGCCCATGAAACCGGTTACAGCGGGCTTTTTGGAATAGGCATAATCATCAGTCTTCTTTTATTATTACTTTTACCTTATTTATATAAAAAATCTTTGTCTTATGAAGTTTGAAATCGAATTATTTGAAAAATACAATATTCCAACGCCGAGATATACAAGTTATCCTCCCGCCAATTATTTTAAAGAAATTACCGGTAATACACCGGACATACCCGGAATTATTGAAGCCTCTAACAAGGACAAACCGAAGAATATCTCTCTATATATCCATATTCCTTTTTGCGGACAATTATGCTTGTATTGCGGATGTAATACACATATTACGCAAAATAAAGAAACAATGAGCCGTTATGTAGACACACTTCTGAAAGAAATTGACTTATTGGCTGCACATTTGGACAAAGACAGAAAAGTATCCCAAATTCATTGGGGCGGAGGAACTCCCAATTATTTACCCATTGAAGAAATCCGCCGCATAATGGATCATCTACATTCCCGTTTTGACTTTATAGAAAAACCCGAAGTTGCCATGGAATGCCACCCCGCACATCTTACCAAAGCCTATACAAAGGAATTGGTGGATATGGGATTCAACCGTTTGAGTTTCGGGGTACAGGATTTTTCTGATAAGGTTTTGGAAACCGTAAATCGTGAAAAACCTCTAATCCCGATTGAAGAAATGGTTGAGTATATTCAATCCTTCAAGGATGTATCTCTCAATCTCGATTTTATTTACGGACTCCCCTATCAGAGTCTCGAAACTTATAAAGAAACCATCAAAAAAGCATTGAGCTTGCAACCGGACAGACTGGCCGTATTCTCTTATGCGCATGTGCCTTGGATTAAAAAACAACAAAAATCACTTGAAAAATACGGCCTTCCGACTGCCAAAGAGAAAATAGAACTTTTTGAATCGGCCTATAATATGCTTTCCGAGAATAATTACGAAATCATCGGGCTTGATCATTTTGCCAAACCGGATGACGAATTAAGCATTGCGCTGAAAACAAAAAAATTACATCGTAATTTTCAAGGTTATTGCACTCTCGAAACTACCGGGCAAGTATATGCATTGGGAGTGAGCGGCATCAGTCAAATGGAAAATGCCTATTTGCAAAATACCAAAGATTTAAAAATTTATGAAGAAAAAATAAACCGCGGTGAATTTCCTGTGGAAAAATATTATCTGCTTACGGAAGAAGAAAAAATCGTCCGAAACATTATCGAAGAAATCATGTGTAATATGGAAGTTTCTCTTCCGCAAATAGCAAAACAATACAATCGCTCATTGACAGAGATTTATAATATTACACAAGTGGATACAGAAGCTCTGGCACAATATGAAAAGGAAGGCTTTTTAAGCTTTGCAAATGACGAGTTGAAACTAAAACCCAAGGGACAATTCTTTATGCGTATCATCGCTGCTGCTTTTGATCCGAATATGAAAACCAATAAAAAAAGTTTTTCAAAAGCTTTGTAATAATGAAAAAAGTAGCCATTATCGGAGCAGGACTTACCGGGCTGACTACCGGTTTATATCTTAAAAAAGCCGGAATCCCTTTTGTAATATTCGAGAAGAACTCATATACAGGCGGAGTAATCCGTTCAGAGAAAAAGAAAGGTTTTATTATTGAAAAAGGCCCCAACACAGGTGTAGTGGCAAGCTTGGAATTGGCACAACTTCTGGAAGAATTATCAGATATTGCGAAACCTGTATTTGCGGACGAACGGGCAAAAAAAAGATTAATTCTTAAACACGGGAAATGGCATGCCCTTCCTACGGGAATAACTTCGGCTGTTTCCACTCCGCTTTTTACTGCCAAAGACAAACTAAAAGTGGCCGGCGAATTTTTTAGAAAAAAAGGAAATTATGAAACGGAATCTCTGGCTCAAACCGTAAAAAGAAGATTGGGAAAAAGTTTTTTAGACTATGCCATAGATCCTTTTGTCTCGGGCGTTTATGCAGGAGACCCTAATTATCTGATCACCAAATATGCTTTCCCGAAGCTCTATAATTTGGAAGATAAATACGGTAGTTTTATCAAAGGAAGCATTAAAATCAACAAGGAACGAAGCCCGGAGTATAAAGAGAAAGTAAATAAAAAAATATTTTCGTTTGAAAACGGATTGCAAGAGCTTACCGATGCTCTGACTTTAAAAGTCGGCAGTGAAAATATCCGGCTGAATCAAAATAAGCTCGGCATTCAATACCTTTCTCCCAGTCGGTTCAGCGTCAACGGGGAAGAATTTACACATATTGTCAGTACGGTGAATACCCAAGCTATCGACAAACTCTTTCCGTTTATAAACGCAAGAGAAATCGGTACCTTAGTTCGGTTACTATATGCTCCGGTCATTGAACTTTCACTTGGTTTTAATCACTGGGAAGGAATCAATCTCGATGCTTTCGGAGGATTGATTCCCACCAAAGAAAATAGAAATATTTTGGGGGTTTTATTTATGTCTTCACAATTTCCTAACCGCGCACCGAAAGAAGGAGCTTTTTTCTCGGTCTTTACGGGAGGAATAAAAAAACACAATTTGATTAAACTTCCGGATGATGAGCTACTAAAATTTGTAGCCGAAGACTTTCGAGAATTGATGCAAATTCCTGCTTTCACCGCCAATTTGATAGAAATTCACAGACATCCGCAAGCGATTGCACAATATGGAATAGACAGTAAAGAACGTTTACAGGAAATAGCGCAGGTGGAAAAGAAATTTCCCGGTCTTCTCATCAAAGGAAATCCAAAGGACGGTATCGGCATTGCCGATAGAGTCACACAGGCCGTAAAAACAGCAAAAAAATTGATTGAAAAATGAAAAAAGCCATCGTACTTTCGAATATGGGTGGAGCAAGATCTCCGGAAGAATTAAAGTTGTTTCTGAAAAATATGTTTAGTGACCCACGCATTATTCCAGGAAAAATACGCCATTTGATTGCCGCTTTACTTCCCTCCTATCGCTATAAAAAGGTATGGAAAGATTATGAAAAAATCGGAGGAAGCCGGATTTATGATATAACCGAAAGTTTAATCGGTGAAATGAAAAAAGAAAATCCCACAGATATTCTCCTCAGCATGAGGTATACACATCCGTTTTTGGAAGAAAGTGTCAAAGGATATGAAGAATTATTGATTTTACCTTTATATCCTCATTATTCCTCTACCACCACAGGCAGTATTCATGACGAAATCGAACAAATGAATTTTGACGGAAAAATTACCGTTATTCCGGAGTTTTATAAAAATAAGGAATTTAATCAACTTATAGTACAGTCTATTTCCCGGGAAATTAAACATCCGCAAGACTATCATTTGGTATTTTCTGCACACGGATTACCTGAATATATTACAAAAAAAGGCGACCCCTATATTTCTCAGGTCTATGAACATGTAGAATTGCTAAAAAAAATATTACCGGAATTTAAATCCATTGAAGTGGGTTTTCAATCACGACTCGGCCCTGTAAAATGGCAAAAACCTTATCTCGAAGAGGTATTAAAGAATTTTAAAAATGAAAAAGTTGTGGTATATCCCATCTCGTTTCTCATTGATAATTCGGAAACCGATTTTGAATTAAAAATAGAATACGCGCATTGGGCAAAGAAATTGGGAGTAAAAGAATACAAGGTAATTGAATGCTTGAATGATCACCCGGATTTTGCACAATTCATAAACAAACTGACAGAAAAATATAGCTAAATTTTTCATAAAATAGGCTAATAAAGACCAATTTGGAGCGACTTTTGTATATTGCAACTTATTTAAAAAACAACTACAATATGAAACAATTTATTTTAGGACTGATTTTATTTAGTTTTATAGGACTGCAAGCACAAGAACAAAAAGAAGAGCTAAACTGGCTTACGGACTATAATCAAGCTTTGAAGATAGCCAAAAAAGAACACAAGCCTATGTTGATTTTGTTTACCGGTTCCGATTGGTGTCCTCCTTGTAAAGCCATGCATAAAGACCTTTTTCACAACAAGGAATTTATTGATTTGTCAAAAAAATTCGTCTTGGTATTTATCGATTTTCCCAAACGCAAAGAATTGCCTCAAAAACAACAGGAACACAACTATCAAGTAGCCTCCAAATATCATCGCGGCGGAGTTCCCACAATGGTGTTTGTTTCTCCCGATGAAGAAGTGATTACCAAAATATCAGGCTATCGATACGGTTATCCCGAGCGCAATATCCAGGTAATGAAAAAAGTTTTAAATTCGTTTAAATAATAAAGTTCTTTTCATCAAAAAAGCCCCTAAAATTTGAGGGGCTTTTTGATTTTTGAAAATAACAAATATTATTGATAAATCCTTAGTTGTTTTTTGAGTTGATTCAATTCGTTTTCCAGTTCTTCAATACGATTTAGTAAATGCAAAACGGTTTCCACACCGGGCATATTGATATCCAAATCGAAATGCAAACGCATCATTTTTTCCAGATCAGAAAGGTAGTCTTCATCGATAGCTTGTTCATTTTCATCGATTACAGGAGGTTGCAATAGGCCGGTTTCCCTAAGTTCTGTAAAAAAACTTTCGGGAATCTCATAATATTCACAAAGCTTATGTATACTTATGTACTTTTTATTTTCCATGGTTTCTCAATTTTGCCAATTCTTCAAATAATTCTTTTTCTTTGGAAGTTAAATCGGTAGGGATTTTTACATTATAAGTTACATATAAATCACCGAATTTTCCTTCTTGTTTATAAACGGGAAATCCTTTTCCTTTTAAACGCACCTTTGTACCGCATTGTGTTCCGGGTTTTACTTTGAGTTTTACTTTTCCATCCATTGTATCAATCATAGTTTCTCCCCCTAAAACTGCGGTATATAAGTCAATATCATGTTTGGTATATAAGTCGTTCCCTACACGTTTGAATTTAGGGTCCTCATTGATTTTAAATTTAATATACAAATCACCGCTGGGACCTCCGTTAATTCCCGGACCTCCCATTCCTTTAATTCTAATGGTTTGTCCGTCTTGTACTCCGGCAGGAATGGTAAAACGGATTTTCTTGCCGTTTATATCTACGGTTTGTTTTTGCGTTTTATATACATCCTTTAAATCCAATTGTAAAGCAGCATGCAAGTCTTGTCCTTTGTATTTTACATTTCTACGACTGGAACGTGTTCTCCCGCCAAACATACTTTGGAAAAAATCTGAAAAGTCGGACTCATCATATCCGCCGCCGCCAAAACCACCGAAGCCTGAGAAGTCTCCGAAACCTCCGCCATAGGCTTGTTGGTATTGCTGTTGTTGGGCTCTTTGTTTTTCGATTTCATCGGCATGCTCCCAGTGCTCACCGTATTTGTCATATTTTTCCCTGTTTTCTTTATTTCCCAATACCTCATAAGCCTCATTAATTTCTTTGAATCTTTTTTCGGCTGCTTTATCATCGGGATTTAAATCGGGATGAAATTTTCTAGCTAATTTCCTATAAGCCTTTTTAATGTCTTTCTCGGAAGCCTTTTTGTCTACCCCCAAGACTTTATAATAATCTATATACGCCATTTTCTGTTCTTTTCTTTGTTTCTATATATATTACGTAAATTTAAGAAAAAAGTTACATCTTTTATTTTTTCATGAATGCATTTATTTTTCCGGCAAAATTTCTATCGTATAAATTGATTAAACTTTGCTGAATTTGAGTAGAATCCAATAAGAAAACCTGATTTAAACCATAAGGTAAAAAGTTTTCCATTTCATATTCTTTAAGGTTCACCTGCAAAAAAATGAAATCTTTATTTTGAGGAATCTGTAATTGCCATTCTTGAAAGTCATCAGGATTATCATTGAGAACAATGATTTGCAGTTCGGGATATTCCTCCTTTATTTTTTGTAATTTTTCTAAATTCGATTTAAAATTAGACATAAAATACATATCCCAATAGGAAATTAAATTTTTATGTTTTTTCAATAATTTATTGAGGGAAACAATATTCCCGTATCTATTTCTCACAGGCAAAGCGGGAAATTCTTTTCCTTTGGCCAAAATGTTGTTCTTCTTTATATACTTATAACAACTTTCTTTATAAAGCGGATTTTGGAGGCGATTTATATATTGAAGAAAAACAGAATCTTTAGGATTTTGAATGGAATTACCGATAATATAATTTTTACAATAGATCATATACATATTGTCTCTCAAATGAGGATCACCAATCTCTTTGTCGATAATTTCTATGGCTTTTGAAAATACTTTTGAATGAGGTATCTGCTCTTCACGCATACGATTATAGATAAAAGTCTTGGCAAAATATAGCAAATCCGGAAGATTGGCATCGGCTGTTTTCTGTTTTAAAAAAGTCCTGTGATTTTTGAATTCTTTGGGTATATTACTTTTATAAATACTCAAATAATTCTCTTTGATACGGTATTGCGATACCCGGTTATATAGGTCAATTATTTTTTTGTAATGAGGAGTGGTTTTTTGATAGGAAGTTTTGTAACTATTGATTAATTGCTGCTTGGCTGCATAAAAAGAATCTAATTTACGGGTCAATTCCTCCGGATTCAATTTTTTCATTCTACGACTTATTTCTACATTTTCTTTTTCATTGGTCAGAAATAAATCTATCAATAAATTATTTTCGAAACCCGAAGTGCCCGAAAAACTTAAAGATTCATCAAACTCGCTGGTGTTTAAAACAAAAGCCAAAGAATCTCCCGGTTTGAGATAAATCACTTGAAATTCCGGAAAAATAAAAATATAATGCAATCCTTCTTTCATTACATTAATTTCGCCACTGAATTTATTTCCCGATTTCACAAATAAAGTATCCGAAACAATATTAAAAGGGTCTTTTGAAATGACAATTTCCGTTTTTTTGGGATTGATAATTTTTCCCAATATTTTGGTTTTATGAGGAGTTGAATTTCGTTGACACGCGAAAAACAGCAAGACAACTCCACTTAAAATCAATGACTTATAAAATAATTTTCTTTTCATCGGTTTTCTCTTTGTCTAAGTCCTTCATAACTCAAAATAGCAGCAGATACGGAAACATTTAAAGAATCGGCATCGCCTTTCATGGGAATATATACTCCTTTACCGGGTATTTTTCTGAATTCTTCTGTCAAGCCTTTATCTTCCGCCCCGACAGCAAAAGCAGCCGGTTTTGTATAGTCTTCCTTATAATAGGGATTGGCATTTTGCAAGGTAGCCAAATAAAGGGAAATATTTTTTTCTTTTAAGAATTTTTTTAAGGATTCCGGATCTTCTATAATTGCTATATTCACAGAGAAAACAGTCCCCAGACTGGAACGGATCACATTGGGATTATATAAATCGGTTTGAGGATTTACCAGTATAAAGGCATCAAGGCCCGCTCCATCGGCTGTTCGTAACATCGCACCGATATTACCCGGTTTTTCTGTTTTTTCGGCAATTAATATTAAGGGATTATCGGAAAGTGATAAATCTTCCAAAGCGTGGGATTTCTTTTTTGCCAATGCAATCACTCCTCCGGTTGTATTTCTGTAGGCTAATTTTTCAAAAACCGGTTTTGATATTTTTACCCATTCGATTCCGGGATATTTTTTTTTTATTTCTTGCATCCACTCTTTCTCTATAATCTGCGGATAAAAATAAATCGTTTCGACCTTTATATTGTTTTTCAATGCCTTTTCCAACTCCTTTACTCCTTCGATCAAAAAAGTCCCAGTCTCCTTGCGTAAAGCCGATTTTCTGCCGAGCTGATAGAGATGCTTCACTTTGGCATTCTTTATGCTTGTTATTTCTTGCATCGAATACTTTTTTAAGTAAAAATACTAAAAGTTAGAATATTTAAAGTAAATTTGTAATGGTTTAACATATATTTAAAAAAATTAATGAAAAGAGTCGTCGTTTTTCCTTATATTTTGTCCAAGTCGTTTGCGGCTGTAACTATTTTTCCTTTTATTATTCTGAAAAGAAAGGAATCCAAAGACGATTTTGTTCTGATTAATCACGAAAAAATACATATCCGGCAACAATTGGAACTCCTCTGGCTTCCGTTTTTCATTTGGTTTGCTATGGAATATTTCATCCGGCTTTTGCAATACAGAAATTTTTATTTGGCCTATAAAAATATCAGTTTTGAACGTGAAGCGTATGACCGGGAACACGAAATCGATTATCTGAACCGGCGAAAAGCTTATTCTTTCCTTAAATATATATTTTCTTCTTAAAAATTAAAGAAATTCCGCCTGATTTAAAATATCTTTAAATTTCATTTTAATATCTTTTGCAGCATCATAAATCATCTGTTCATTTGTAGGGAAAGGCACAGGTCGTTTGTTAAGAAAATCCATATATTCTCTACGTATAGCCCTTCTGTCCCCCTCAGCGGTAGCATATTGGTGATCAAATACAAATTGGCTTTGTAAAGGAAAATCATCTAATTTTTGTCCGGTATGTGCATCAATAACTTCTACTTTTGCTCTTACCTCGGCCGCTTTGTATTGCTGATACATTCGTAAACGGCTTCTGACTTTTATCATGCGCGGTATTTTAATGGGTTTGCCTAAGCTATCCTTTACAATTCTTCCGGATGCATCTCTTTGATATGTATAACCGTCTTGGATTTCTTTTTCCTCGATAATTTCCTTTTCCCGTTGTTGGTCGGGAGAGACATCTATGCCTGTAAAAACCAAATTTATTTTGTAATCATAATTCAATCCGTTTATCGGTTTGTTATGATAATCCACCCAAAAATTGCTGGCTCCATAAGAACTGAAATTTAACAGCTCGTCCTCCAATTTGCGGGGAATTACTTTGTCCGTTTGGTTTTTGATGCTTACCAAAGCATAAGTAATCCCTTTTCTATGTGCCTCTATCATTAATTTTCGTACATCTTTATAATTGGGGTCTATACGGTCGATCTCGTCCAAGATATCATAAGCCTCCCGGATTTTCCTTTTATCACCACTTTTCAATAATATTTTTGCTTTTTTATAAAGATGAGCAACCAAATGGTTTTTTGCATCAATTATCTGATTGTCATAGTTTTCCATTTCAAAATGAACCTCTTTGCCGTTTTTTGCCAGGCGTAAAGGCAAAAGGGGTTTAATTTTGTTTTGACGGGCATCCAAGCTGAGATAAGTATCAAAAATGGTTTGCCATTTCTCAGGATTGACATCTGCTTGTGCTTTTTGTATCATTTCTTTATCTCTCGCCACCGCTTTGTCATAAGACTCTTTAAGCAAAATAATATAGGTATCCGCGCTCTTCTTGCCTTTCTTTTTTATGATTTGTTGTATGGCCATATCAATGGCAGAATCATAATTTCCCGTGTAAATATTTTCTTGAATCTGTTTCTCATTTCCACAAGAAAGCAAAAGGAAAAAAGATACTGAATAAAGTAAAAATCGTTTCATTATTTTTTGTTTAAGCATTACTTAACAAATATACTAATTAATAAGAATAAAAAAGGTCCTTAAAACAGGACCTTTTTAAAAATGTATTAAATTAATTTAGAAGTAAAATACAAAATCAATAGCCAGATGTTTCGGTAAGGTTTTATATTCTTTACGGGCATCCACATCCGTAAATCCCAAATGATAAGAGAGTCCAATGCCTACACTTCCGAAATCCATATCATATTCTCCACCTACTCCGGCCATAAAACTCATACCCAATTTATTAAAATCGTCGATATTTTGATACTCCACACCGCCAATTTTTTGTTTGGCTCCTACGTTTAAATCAAAAGTTCCTCCAAAAAAACCGGTGATATGAACATTGTCCGCTACTTCATTGGAGCGCAATTTCAAAGCCACGGGAATTTCCAAAGTAGTCAAGGTTTGAGAAAAATCATCATTACCCAAATTTTTTGAGTGAATCAATAAACCCGAATGAAAGTTGTAATTTCCCGAAAAATTATAATCGGCCAATAAGCCTCCTTTCCAACCCAAACCGCCGGTATTATCAATGGAAACCCAATCATCATTTGCATCTTTGACAAAATTTTTATTAAAACTGATGCTTGGAGCCAAGGTCAATCCGAATTTAAAATCTTGAGCTTGAAGGTTTAACCCAATCAATAATCCTAATAAAACAATTAGTTTTTTCATAATAAATATATTTGTTTATTTTTATACAAAATTACAAAAATTTATATGAACAAAAGCCAACTCATACGGGATTTTAAATTGTTTTTGAAATTAGAAAAAAAACTATCCGATAATTCCGTCAAGAGTTATGTAAATGATGTCCAAAAATTTTTTCGCTTTTTTGACAACTTTGACCAACAAATTTCCTTTGAGTCCCTAAACGAAGAACTTGTAAAAGACTATATATATCAAATTTCGCCATATATTAAACCCGCTACTCAGGCAAGAATGGTATCGGGATTGCGATTGTTTTTTAATTTTTTGATACTCGAAAACCATCTGGATAAAAACCCGATGGAGTTAATTGAATCGCCAAAACTTTCACGTAAATTACCCGATGTGCTGAGTACGGAAGAAATCGATTTACTTATCGGCGCAATCGATCTCAGCAAGCCCGAAGGAGAGCGTAATAGAGCGATTATCGAAACCTTATACGGCTGCGGGCTTCGCGTATCGGAATTGGTCAATCTGAAAATTTCCGATTTGTTTTTTAATGAAGGCTTTATAAAGGTAACAGGGAAAGGCAACAAACAAAGATATGTCCCGATTAGTGAGTATACTCAAAAATATATCGACCTTTATCTTCTACATATTCGCTCTCATATGGAAATTCATAAAGATTATGAAGATGTGGTTTTCTTAAACCGAAGAGGAAAAAAACTAAGTCGTAATATGATTTTCTTAATCATCAAAGATTTGGTTCAAAAAGCAGGGATACAAAAAAATATAAGCCCTCATACTTTTCGTCACTCTTTTGCTTCCCATCTATTGGAAAACGGAGCGGATTTACGTTCCATACAACTCTTGTTAGGGCATGAAAGCATTACAACCACTGAAATTTACCTGCATATGGATCGTAAACAATTACATGATACCATTCATAAATATCATCCACGTGGATAATTTAAAAATTAAAAAGTTAGGAGTTATGCTTGTTCATCTCATCGATGAGTTGTCTTTTCAAAGATTGCTCCCGTTCCAGACTGCGTGTTCGGAATCCCTGATATTCTTCCGATAGTTCTTTGTATTTTTCGAGTGTTTCTTTTGTTACTGCATTACTATTGATAAAACGGTAAATAAAGAAAATCAATGCGATAGCTAATGAAATGATTATTAACCAAAGTATCATATTGTATGTTCCTTTATGTATGTCCATCCCCAAAAAATGTATGGAATCCTTTTGCTTTCTTAAATCGGTAATGGTTTCATCACGCTCGGCAATACTATTGTTTAATGATTTTATTTCCTTTTCCAGATTTCGTATGGTTTTTTTTTGCTTGACTATTTCATTTTTCAATGCTCCGAGAGTATCCGAAACATTTTTTCTTAGTCGATTATACCAGGAAGCTTTAATCACCTTATATTCCTGATATTTTCCCGATTTTGAGTAAACTTCTTTGAATTGTTGTTCTATATTCCCGTTCCAGTCGGGGACTTTTGATTTTTTTGCATCTTGGGCAAAAAAAACCTGAACAGCGAGCAATAGTATAAGTAAAAATATTTTTTTCATTTGTTGAATCATTTGTGTTCAAAATTAACGTAAATAATTTAATGAAATTATATTTCCCCTGCTTTTTTTATCATTTCATATGCTTCGTCTATATAAAGGAAAAAATCTTTTGAATGGTGTTCTCCGGGAACGGAAATTCCTCTTTTCTCACCTAAGCGCACTATAATTAATTGATCTTCGGGAATAATAATCACATATTGCCCAAGAACTCCTCGCATATAGGCAATATTTTTTCCTTTATAATCGGATAACCACCATGAATAGCCATAATAAGGAGTGGATTCCAATCGGGGAGTCAAAGATTTTTTAATATATGCCGTATCCAAAATCTGTTCGCCGTTCCAATTTCCATAATGTTCAAACAATTTGCCGAAACGGGCAAAATCCCTCGCATTGGAATGAATACAGCAAAAGGCTTTTTCCATTCCTTCGGGCTTATCCAAAGACCATAAAGCATATTTCCTTGCGCCCATTGGCTTCCAAAAATTTTCAGACATATATTCCGATAAGGTTTTGCCGGTTGCAGCAGTGATTATCATTCCCATCAATTGGGTATCACCACTCAAATAATTAAATTTTTGCCCCGGTTTCTCATCAATACGTACTTTATCCAACATCATTTTGTTGATATCATCGGTAAAATAGGCTTCGGTAGTTATTTTTAAAGGATTATAGTAGTCTTCCACCCAATTGGAACCACTCGACATGGTAGCTACATCTGCCACGGTTAATTGGTCTGCATATTTTCCTTTAAGTCCGGGAATATATTTTTTTACTTTATCATCCATTTTGACTATTCCTTCTTTAACCGCTTTACCCAACAAGGCTTCGGTCATACTTTTTGCCATGGAAAAGGAGTTTGACAAACTGTCTTTATGATATCCCCTATAATAATTCTCACTTAAAATACTATCGTTTTTTATAATAAGAAAAGCAACAGTTTTCATTTTTTCATGCTCTTTTTCAAGCCTTTCCGTCGGTTTGATTTGATTATATTTTTTATGCTCGGGCCATTCCCATATTTTTCCATTTTCAATTTTTCTCATAGGAAAAAAACGTGAATCATCGATAAAAGCGGTAATATGTCCTTGGGGATAAATGACACGGGCCGCTTTTAAAATATAATCATAACCCGAAATCTTTAATCCCAAAATCAAAACGGCTATTGCTGCAATAAATAACAGAATAATTTTTTTTAGTAGTTTCATTTTCATCATTTAATTTACAAACATACTAAAAAACTATTTGGATTGTCATAAGCAAATTTGAAATCTTTTCTTATTTTTAAAGCCATAAAAACATATAAACATATGAAAAAGCAACTCATCGAATGTGTTCCCAACATCAGTGAAGGACAAAATTTGGATATTATAAATGAAATTGCCCGTCAGGTGGAAACCGTTGAGGGAGTAAAACTTCTGGATGTGGATCCCGGCAAGGCTACTAACCGCACGGTCATTACTTTTGTTGGCGAACCTGAGCAAGTGGTGGAAGCGGCTTTTCGTTTGATTAAAAAATCAAAAGAATTGATTGATATGCGTCAACATCATGGAGAGCATCCCCGTTTTGGAGCTACTGATGTATGCCCATTGGTACCTATCAGCAATATCTCCATGGAAGAAACCGCCGAATATGCACGAAAATTGGGAGAAAGAGTGGGTAACGAACTACATATTCCCGTATATTTTTATGAAAATGCCGCTACCGAAGAAAAAAGAAGAAATTTGGCCAATGTGCGCACAGGAGAATATGAAGGACTAGCCGAAAAATTACAAAATCCGGAATGGAAACCCGATTTCGGTCCGGATCAATTTGATGAGGAAGTGGCTAAATCCGGTGCGGTGGCTATCTCGGCACGGGATTTTTTGGTGGCCTACAATATCAATCTCAATACAACTTCTACACGGCGCGCCAATGCGATTGCTTTTGATATACGGGAAGCGGGACGGGTAAAAAGAATCGGTAACCCTATCACAGGAAAAAAAGTACTGGACGAAAACGGAAAAGCGGTTCGCATTCCCGGAAAGTTTAAAGGGGTGAAAGGCATCGGATGGTATATCGATGAGTATGGAATTGCACAAGTTTCTTATAATATTACCGATATTTCCGCAGCTCCCGTTCATTTGGTATTTGACGAATCCGTAAAATCCGCCGATAAAAGAGGAGTTCGTGTAACCGGTTCCGAAATAATCGGATTGGTACCGAAAAAAGTATTACTCGATGCAGCCGATTATTTTCTTGCAAAACAACAACGTTCCTTAGGAATATCCGAGAAAGAAAAAATAAAAATTGCCATCAAATCCTTGGGGCTGGATGATTTAAAACCCTTTGACCCCAAAGAAAAAATAATTGAATACCTGCTTGAAGAAGAAGGAAATAAATTAATCGATCTATCTCTCTCGGACTTTGCCGATCTTACCGCCTCCGAAGCACCTGCTCCGGGTGGAGGTTCTATTGCGGCTTATGCCGGAACATTGGGGGTCGGACTGGCTACTATGGTGGCCAATCTTTCTTCACATAAAAGAGGTTGGGATGACCGCTGGGAATATTTCTCTGACTGGGCGGTAAAAGGAGAAAATTATAAACAAAAATTGCTTCATTTGGTAGATGAAGACACCAATGCATTCAATAAAATAATGGAAGCTTTTCGTTTGCCCAAAAAAAACAATGAAGAAAAAGAAATCCGCCAAAAAGCCATAGAAGAGGCTACTTTGTTTGCCACAAAAATTCCTTTGGAAGTAATGAAAACCGCTTATGATTCCATGGAAGTGATGGAAGAAATGGCTGAGGAAGGATTGCCGGCTTCCATTTCGGATGTAGCTGTGGGAGCACTTTCTGCCCGGACTGCCGTTTACGGAGCTTATTATAATGTTTTAATTAATGCCGAAACCTTAAAAAACAAAGAAACCGCCGGTAAATTAATCGACGAAGCCAAAGATATACTCCAAAAAACATTACAGAAAGAGTCTCATATTCTGCAAAAAGTAGAAGAAAAAATGAAAGGATAAAACTTTTTTATAAAAAGTCCTGCGGGCTGCTTTTGAATAAAAGCAGCCCGCAGGACTTATATATCATTAGAAAGGATAACTAATTCCTAAATTTAATACCGAATTACGTAAAGTCCATTGATCAAACAGCCATCTTTCTCCCGGAGGTAAAGAAGGATCATAGGTTTTAAAAGCCAAATCAAAACGAATGACAAAATAGGTAAAATCCACACGCAACCCGACTCCCGTTCCTATGGCGATATCCTGCAAGGATTTTAAACCTTTGAAAGTACTTCTGGGGTCTGTTTCATTATTTTTATAATTCCAGATATTTCCTGCATCTACAAACAATGCTCCTTTAAAATACCCGCCGATCGGGAAGCGATATTCGAGATTGGTAGTAAGTTTTAAATTTGCTTCATTAAATTCATTGGGCCCTCCTGTGGTTCCGGGACCTAATGTATATGCTCGCCAAGCCCGGATATCATTAGATCCTCCGGCAAAATAACTCGAAGTAAAAGGAACATTTTTGGAATTCCCGTAGGGTATCGCAGCTCCTACAAAAGCTCTGTAAGCCAAAATATGTTGTTTGTGTAATTGCCAGTGTTTTATAAAGGTCAAATCGAGTTTGGCATATTCTGCAAAGGGGACATTATTAATGGTATATTGACCCAAATCGTTTTTGGGAAAATCAAAAAGCTTGGCAAAGGGCTTAAGCATTGTTCCGGCTAATTCAAAAGTGGAATTAAACAGATAGAAATCTTGTTCTAAAATATTTTTTCTGCTATCTAAATAATAATCGAATTTATTACTTATGATAAAGATGTTTTGGGTAATTCGTTGTTTCCTTTCCTTGATGGATTTTAATTCGCTGCAAGCCTCGGGATTAATATTACACAAAGCAGGGTCAGACAATATCTGGTCCATTACCGCATCGGCAGTGGCAACGGTAACCGTTTGTCCGAATTCCTGCACCAGTTCTTGTAAACGTTCATAGGAAATTGTGTAAATATTGAAATAATTCTCCGGGCGTTTATTGGTAATAAATTCCAAGTTGAGTAAATCAACCTTATATTTTTTTTGCTTTACGGGTCGCCATTCATATCCGAGAATTCCTACATATTTCGACCGGTCCAATCCGATATTATCTTGCGTATTGGCAAGGAATGTTAAATGGGTTCTGGGAAGCATGTATTTAGGAATGTATTTGCTCAATCCGAAGGGTAATAAAATGCGCGGAAAATTCAAGGTTAAATTGGTTCCCACTTCTCTTACATCAAAAAATTGATCATCGTTACCACTTAGTGTTTTGGATGAAGCTGTCATCAGATAAGCGGATAAATTCAAAACTTCGGCTCCCCCGAAAAGATTCTTGGCGCTAAACTCAACTCCTCCTTTGATTCCCAGATTATGAATATTGGAATGGGTGATATCAACAGATGTTTTGAATGCAAATTTTTTATCGGAAATCAAAAAGATATTGGTCGTCAAAGAAGAATCTTGCTCATGTTCATTGTACTGTATATATACTTGCTTAAAGTTTCGTAAATTCATTAATAGGCGATGGGTACGTAACCGGTCTTGCTCACTAAATAATTTACCTTTTTTAATAAATACGGATTGAGCAAGCACTCCCGGTTTATATCTCAATTTATCATCCAAGGAATAAATATTTACTCCGTCATAGTGTACACTATCTTTCGGATTTTCCAATTCGAATTTCTTATTTTTGGTAATGATGATATTTACATCCTTGATATGATAAGGAACAAAATCTACGGTATAAACAGAATCTCCTTTGATGACCGTCCGTTTAGGAATATTCAGATAGGCTTCCAAGTCTCTTTTGTGCTGCATGGTATCATAAACCATATCAAAACGAATGTAGGAAGGCTGGAAATGATACACACCTTTGTTTCTATATAAAGTAGTCAAACGATCTTTCTCTTCTTCGAAATCCTGTCTCAGAAAGACCTTTCCGATTTTTATTTTGGATTCCTTTTTGTGCAGCCTGAATAAACTGTCAAGATAAGGAGATTGTATATCCTGTTCATATTTTCTAATATAAAAAGGATCATCGGGATGAATAGGATAGATAACTTTGCCTTCATATTTATTGACAGGCTCGATTTTATACCCTGCTTTGGCTAGCAAATAACCATGATTCATATAATAATAACGCAAGCGCGCCGCAGATCTCTTAGCTTTTAAACTATCGATAAAAACAGGAGGCTCCCCTATTTCCTTGATAAAATTATTCAGGTTTTTATAATACAACAGAAGTTGAATCAATTGTTTGCGGGAAATGGTTTTTTCTAATGTTTTATAGAGTTTGGGATGTTTTTGTATCCACTGAGAAAATGTTTTTTCAGGATGTTGATCGGCAAACATATAAATATCCGCCCAAAAGGGGTAAATGCCCAATAAATAGGTATTCGGTTGTTGCAAAATAAGAGAAGTGATTTCTTCTTTTTTTACTTTGCTACTATCCACAAGGACGATATTTTTCTTCAAAAGTTTTTTCCCCGGCGGAATCTTCCTGTAAATATTACACGATGAAAAAGAGATTAATAATAAAAATAATGATATTTTTGTTATTAAATTTTTATACATAGATTTAGCCGAACTTTGTTTTAACAAAAGTAAGTTTTTTTATTCTAATTAATGATATGATCAGCAAAGCCCAAAAAAAATATTTGAAATCTCTTGAAAGCAAAAAACAACGTAAACTCACAAAGGAGTTTATTGTCGAGGGCACTAAAAGCATTAAAGATTTTATTAAAAACGGCTATATTCCTCTTATTGTTTATACTACACAACCGGAAATATGGGAACCCGGTATTAAAACACTGAAAATTGACAAAAAAGAATTGAAAAGCATTAGCCTGCTTAAAAATCCCAAAGACAGTCTCGCTGTTTTTAAAATCAAACCGGCTGTAAAGCCTGAATTTTCCCATCCTATTTTAATTTTGGATAATCTTCAAGATCCCGGAAATCTAGGCACTATTATTCGCACTGCCGATTGGTTCGGTATAAAAGATATTGTTTGTTCTCACGGTACGGTCGATTGTTATTCGCCCAAAGTGGTTCAGGCAAGTATGGGTTCTTTGGCAAAGACCAATATTAATTATATGGATTTGGAAGATTTTTTGTCTGATTATCCTCATCCGGTTTACGGCACCTTTTTAGAAGGAAAAAATCTCTTCAAAGAAAAATTCCCCGATAAAATGGCATTAATAATCGGGAATGAAGGAAACGGTATCCGGCCGGAAATAGAAAAATTGGTTATGCATAAAATAACCATTCCCAAGCATCCCGATGCTTCTGCCGAAAGCTTAAATGCAGCAATTGCTAATGCCATTGTCCTCAGTAAAATTTTGACATAAAAAAAGCCGGAAAAATCCGGCTTTTAATACTATTGCTTGATTGGTAATTAGACATCAATGTCTGTCCATTCATTTTCGATGCTTTCCAAAATTTCAGCAGCTTCAATGAGCAAAACACCATTTTCGGTAATAGAATCTTTTCCTATATATCCTGCTCTTCTCATCAAAGTGAGGGTGTCTTCAAAGGTTTCCAAATCCATTTTTAAAAGTTTCAAAGCTTTCTTCCAATTGTCAGGAAGAATACGTACTTTTCTTTCTTTTACATAGAGACTACCTACTTGTAATAAAGCTCTTAATACATGGATGACATGAGGAGTTACAGGATATTTGATTTTACCTGCCAATCCACTGGTAGCATGTTTCACTTTTACACCCGCTTCTGTAAGAGTGATCAAATCGTTAGGCATAATATTAACCATACCTCTCGCATCGAGTTTTTCCAAGAGTTGGATTAGCTCTTCTTGATCATACTCTTTCATATCCTTCTGCAAATCAGAAAGATACATGCCGGTTGTGTAAGGTAATTTTCTGAGTATTTCCCATCCGTAACGGGTTAAGTTGGGAGTTTTATTATTATAGGCCAATTCCACCATAAATCTTCCGGTGGGAGTTGGAGCATTTTCTATGGTTTTTGCTTTTTGCGCTTTTTCAATCCAACGTACATCAGGAGATAAGAATGGATGTCTGGTGATGGTAATGGCTTTTACGCTTTCAGCAGGTATTTCACGAGGATTTTCTTTTAAATAGGAAATTACTTTTTGACCGTCTTCTGTCAATTTATAGTACATTTTTCCGTCCTTATTCAAATCGGTATCTAAAAGTTGAAATCCGTGCATTCCAAATAAAGCCGCATCAAAATCATACACTTTGTTAAACCATTCTTCTTCCGACTTTACATTTTCTAATTCTTGCAAGTATTTTTGTTTAATTTTGGGAAGTTCTTTTATTCTTCTTCCGTATTCTTCTTGCAATTTTTGTGCTTGTTTGAATTTCTTGGTGATTAATTCATTTTTAATGTTCTCCTTGGTAGCGATATATTCAGGGTTATTTTTTGATTTCTCTTCGATTTCCTGAACGGTTTGCAATACATCAAATTCCAATTCGTCAATATCAATACTCATCGGATCATCATAGTAACCGTGAAAATATAAATCTCCGGCTCTCAACAGGTGATCTCCGGCAGGCAATATTTCTCCTTCTTCGGTAATGACTGCTTGTGCCACTAAGTCTTGTTTCAATTCTTCATCGATTTCTCCTCCGTTTACCAATTCAAACAAAGCTTCAAAATATTCTTGAGTAATGGGGCGGAAGAAAGCTCCTTTTAACAAGGCGGCTCTTACTTGTTGTCCTACTCCGGTGAGGTTATAATATAAACCGTCGGGAGCAGAGAAAGCCAACATTCTCAATGCTTCGGATTCCAAAATCTGGAATTTGTCGGCATCCAATAAATTACGTTTGTGTGAGGGACCGGGGTTGGTTTTCTTTAAGAATTCTTGTAAAGGTTTGTTTACATAAAAATAGGGTTCTAATTCTTCGTAAACTTCCAATACTTTTTTGCCGAATTCACTTAATTTTCCATCGACTACCATTCCGCGTTTTTCCAATTTGGGACGAATGATATCATTGACTTTATCTTTGGCCATTTCGGCAGTATAAAGCATATTGATTATTTCGCTTCCCACAAAGCGGAAATTGTCATCATATTGATCGATATCCGGCATAATTCCTGCATATTGTGCCATTCTGTATGCTTCCATAAGCATCATTCCGGGATAAGTCAATGAGAAGTGATCTTCGTCTTCTTTGAGTAATCCCATTTGGACTAATTGCACATAATATAAATAATCTTTGTCATCGTTTAGGATTTCCAAAGAATCTATGCTGTCCATTTTTTTGTCGAATACATTTTCTAATATATTCAAATGCTTTTTTGTAAGTATCATAGTTTCTATTTTTTTGTTTTCAGCTCTCTTTTATCAAATTTAAAACCAAAGTTTTTATTTTGACAAAGATAGTAAAAGCAAGCGACATTTTGTCACGTCCATTTGGAATTTTTTATTCCAAAATCACTTCAAAATCGAGTAATTTGGGATTATCGTCTAATTCATCCACCGGAACTTTAATATATAAAGTTTTACGATCTGCACTCATTTTAGCCTCTCCTTTGTATTTCACTTTTTTGATTGGATAAGGAAAATGATACACTATTTCATATTGAAAAAAATCGGATAATTTGTCTAAACCTTTCTTTTCTTCTTTGGCTTCCGCTTTTCCCTCTTTTTTATTCAGAGAAATAGTTTTGCGTTTAAATATTTTCCTTTTGAAACTATAATTTACTTTGTATTTTCCCAACTCATTGATCATATCATTTGTTTCGGTAGTCTTTTTTTCTTTATATTTTTTTTCCACCTCATTGATCAACTTTAAATTTTGAAAGAAGTTATTTAATTGGTTCATTTTTTTATACGGATAAATGTATTCAAACTTCATTATTCCCGCATCTTTATCCATTTTAATATGCATCATCAAGCCTTTCATTTCTTCAAACGCCTTCTCTTCTTCTTTGGTCAGCTGAATACTGTCTTTTGCCTTTTGGTAAAAATAATCGACCGGAATTAAAGAGTCTATACTTTCTTCCGGTTGACTTTTTACATCTACTTTTGCCACAGTATCCTTTTTCATTTCATTCATTGCCTTTATCATGGATCCCACATCAATTCCCAAACGGTATTCTCCAGAGCCGTCTTTATGGATAGTCATTTCTTCCCGTATTTGACAAGATGTAACAAAAATACCTATGAATATAATACTTACTAATTTTTTCATATTCACAATTGAAAATTAAAAAAGGCACCCGCAGGTGCCTTAAAAAATATTATTTAAAAGTCGAATCATCAAGAGAATTGAGCTTCACCTCTTGAAGCTTTAATATAATTTCTTGCGGACCCGCAGGCACAATTAATACAGTGGGGAATTTCACTCCTTGATATTCCTTATAATCTTTCATTTGTGTTACTTGGCTAAAAGTTTGGCCGTTCATTTCAATGTTTTCAACGGTTCGATTCAACAATCCGGTTTTAGCATCAAAATAATATTCTGTTTTACCGTCGGACAAAACAAAATAGTCTTTTCCGTCCATATTTTCCGTTCGTTCCAATTTGGCTGTTTTATATAAGCCCATCAAAGGAAAAGGCTGTGATTTTTTCTTTGCTTTTTCGATTTCTTTTTCTGTAAGATCTTTCTTTTGGCCTCTAATCATTTGATATCCTTTCTCACCGTCAAAATATGTTTTGCTAAAAGTCATTCCCATCATTTGTGTCTCAGTTATCTCTTTATTGGGAGCCATGGCTTTTTTCATTATTTTGAGCGAGTTTCCTTGAAAATCTCCTTCATAACTCATTTCTACAGATTGAATATTTTGCACCTTCTCTTTTCCACCGATAGCTTTAAAATAACGGTCCAATACATCAGAAGCTTTTATATTTCCGGTAAGTTTGGTATTGGTTTTGGGAGCGGCTACGGGATTTCCTTCCTTGTCAAAGAATTTTACTTTGTAGCCTTGCTTTTCCAAGCCGGGAACAATTACCGAGGCTTTACCGGCCACGACAATACGCGCCTTATCGGGATGAAGATATTTATTGGCTACGGCTTGCACATCTTCGGGTGTAACCGCTTCTACTTTTTGTAAAAAAGTTTCATAAAAATCCTCAGGTAAATTATTGACATAAATATTATAGGCTTGACGGGCAATTGTAGCGGGATTCTCCATTTGAAGAACAAAATTGCCCATATATTTTTGTTTGGTATTATTCAAGAGCTCGTCATCCACTTTTTCATTTCTTATTTTGTTTAATTGCTCCATGGTAACTACGACGGCGCTATCGGCTACTTGATTTCTCACACTGGTAGAAGCTCTGAACAAACCACCGTATTTGTTAGTACCAAAGCTACTGCGTGCCCCATAAGTCCAACCGTGCTTTTCTCTCAAAGTCATGTTTAAATAGGAATTGAAATCACCACCCAATATCGAATTCATTAAAAGTACCTTTTGGTAATCGGGATTTGACATCTTCACATCCGAACGATGGGCCACTTTCAATTCTGCTTGGGAAGCATGCGGCATATCGACAAAATCTATTTCTGTTTCCGGTACATTTTTGATTTCCGGCAACTGAGCCGTTATGGGATTAGCCGGTTTTTTCCAATTGGCAAAGTATTTATCGGCTTGATTTTTAATATCCTCGGCTTTTACATCTCCTACCACAATCAAATAAGCTCGTGAAGGATCATAAACTTTTGAATAATAGTCTTTTACATCATTAAGAGTGATATTTTTTGCTTTCTCGATGGTTGTGATTTCTCCATAGGGATGATCGCCATAAGCCAATTTATTCAGTACGTTCGAAGCCGCAGCCGGGGTACTTTTCTCTTGCATTTTTAATCCTTCAATCAATTCTTTTTTCTTTGTTTGAAATTCCTCTTCCTTAAAATCGGGATTTAAAGCCTGATCTGTGGTCAATTCCAACACTTCGGGGAAAAATTTACTCAATGAATTGATATAAAAACCTCCTTCATTCAGATTTACTCTTGCACCATAAAAATCGACTTTTTCATTAAAGTCATCTTTACTCATATTTTTAGATCCGGTTCCCAACATTGAGGATAGCAAATCATCTGCTCCTTTTTTGTCATTTAAATTAAAGGGAGGAGTGTCTATATTTAAATTGGCGGTTACACGCGGTAATTTATGATTCTCAACCACGATGATTTTCATTCCATTGTCTAATGTATAAACGATAGGCTTTTGAAAATGAATCTTCGGAGCCGGCCCTGCTTCGGGCATTTTATTTATGTCATTACTTTCTTTCATAGCTGTTTCGTTAGTCGTTTTTTGACCGCCGCAAGAAAAAAGGCTGACGGTGATGACTAAGGATAATAAATATATTATTTTTTTCATAGCATTTTCGGGTTATATATTAATTAGATTCTTTTTTAGGCAAATATTTCAAGACAACACGGTGATTTTTATCCAAATATTTTTTGGCTACCTCCCGTATATCTTCACGCGTGATACTTTTATATACATCCAATTCTTTATTGATTAATCCCGTATCTCCGTATAAAACATGATATTTTGCCAAGTTATGAGCAATACCTTGCATGCTTGTATTGGAGTTGACAAAATCATTTTCCTTTTTATTGAGAATTTTTTGGAAATCTTTTTCCGAAATCAAATCAGTTTGCAGTTTAGCAATTTCCTCATCAATTTCTTTATTGATTTCATCAAGGCTTTCTTCGCCACCCATAGGGATTGCATAAATCACATAAGTTCCGTAATCTTCCTGACTGATATTAAAAGCTCCTACTGCCAATGCTTTTTTCTCTTTATCTACCAATCTTTTATATAATTTTGAACTTTTTCCGTCACTTAGATAAGTAGAAATCATATCCAA
>JAMOVT010000036.1 GCA_027061855.1 Flavobacteriales bacterium | reverse complement strand
AAAATAACATGTAATCCGTTTGGCAAATCATACTCTTCATATTCTATTTGTTGTGCCATAGTTTGTTGTATTAATAGTACTGAAAATACTAAAATAAGACTTTTGAGCTTGTTCATATCCATTGAGTTTATTTAATTATTGGGTTTTACAAATTTATCTGCCGGAGGAGCGGGAGCATTAATTTTTACATCTCCTGTTTTTAAGGTCATTATAGGCGTTCCATTCATCTCGGTAACTACTTCTGCAGGGAATTTTATCCCTTCAAAGGTTTTATATCCTTTGATTCTGGTAATGACTTTTGCACCGTTTTTTTCCACTTCAATCAAATTTAATAAATGAGAGTCCGCATCAAAATAGGCCGTTAAATCCTGTATTCCTCCTTCAACAGGTTCTTTGAGATGCATTTCGACAACATCCATTTTTTTTCCGTCTTTGGTTTGTTGTCCGGTATATTTCAATTGATGTCCGGCTTTTTTATATTCATAAAAATAGCCAAACATATTTTTGGCTTTATTCTTAAAAGAAGCCGCTTGATCCGGAGAAATATCTTTATAACTATAGGTCATATTATCAAACATAAATCCCTTTTCGCCGTCAAAAGCCAGCAAAATTATTTCTTGATCACCCATTTTCATGGTAGAGTATATTTTTCCTGTTTTATCTTGGTATGTATCCATTGGGAATTCCATACCGTTGGCCACCATGGTGTCCTTTTTTTGAATGGATTTTACAGATGATAATTTTTCCGAGCCTCCCAAGGCATTGATGTATTGATTTACAATTTGATCCGGAGTTTGGGCCATTCCCGTCATCACAAAGAAAAGACCCATTAAGCTTAAGATTTTTTTCATATTGTTATTTTAAATTTGTTTTTTGTTTTAAGAACGATAAAAATACAAAATTGTTACCTGTTTTCTGCATTTATTTAATTTTTATTAACAAAATATATTTTTTTCTAAAACTCCTTTTTCTTGAAAATGAAAGAAAAAATGTAGTTTTGCATAAATTTTAAAAAGAAAATTTTATGAAAGCATATATATTTCCCGGACAAGGCGCCCAATATGAAGGTATGGGAAAAGACCTTTATGAAAAGTATGATTTGGCTAAGAAAAGATTTAATCAAGCCAATGAAATTCTCGGATTTGATATTTCAAAAATCATGTTTGAAGGGACCGCCGAGGAGCTAAAACAAACAAGAGTTACTCAACCGGCTATTTTTTTACATTCGGTGATTACTGCCGAATTAATGGGAGATGATTTCCAACCCGACATGGTAGCCGGACATTCCTTGGGTGAATTTTCGGCTTTGGTTGCCAATAAAAGCTTGAGCTTTGAAGACGGATTAAAACTGGTTTCAAAACGTGCAGAAGCTATGCAGAAAGCTACGGAAATGGTAGATTCTACCATGGCTGCTATTTTGGGATTGGATGACAAAACGGTCGAGGATGTTTGCCGTAAAATAGACGGAATCGTAGCTGCGGCAAATTATAACTGTCCCGGTCAGTTGGTTATCAGCGGTGAAACCGAAGCGGTAAAACGGGCAAACGAAGCTTTGATTGAAGCAGGAGCCCGCCGCGCCGTATTATTACCCGTGGGAGGAGCTTT
Organism: Flavobacteriales bacterium; assembly: GCA_027061855.1. Lineage (GTDB taxonomy): Bacteria > Bacteroidota > Bacteroidia > Flavobacteriales > Flavobacteriaceae > JALSPZ01. The sequence goes on along the minus strand of JAMOVT010000036.1, from coordinate 4,508 downwards.
TCATTCGCCCTTGATGGAACCTGCCAGAGAAGAACTCGCCAAAGCGATTGAAGAAACCACCTTTAATAAACCCGTTGCTCCTATTTATCAAAATGTAACTGCCTCGGCTGTAACCGATCCCGAAGAAATCAAAAAAAATCTCATGCTCCAATTAATCGCTCCTGTGCGATGGACGCAAACCATAGAACAAATGATAAAAGACGGGGCCGATGAATTTATTGAGGTAGGACCCGGTAAAGTTCTTTTGGGCTTACTACGGAAAATCGATCGAAATGTAAAAGGAAGTAAAGCAGAAGTATAATTATAATGCAAATCCTGAAAAAGATTCTCAATACCATTCCTCGCCCATTTCTTATTCGAATGAGTAAATGGGCGAGACCTTTTCTGGATTTCTATTATCGAGGAAATAAATATACAGATCCTATAAACGGTAAATCCTATCGTAAATTTCTTCCTTACGGGTATGTCCAAATAAGAGAAAATGTCCTCTCGCCGGGAACTCTTTCCCTTGAAAGACACCGCTTACTTTGGCTTTACTTAAAAAATGAAACCCGGTTTACGGATGAGAAATTAAAGGTCTTGCATATTGCTCCTGAACAGGCTTTTTATAAGAAGTTTAAAAAAAATAAAAATTGGAATTATATTACCGCAGATCTTTATTCTCCCCTTGCGGATATCAAAGCGGATTTGACAAATTTGCCTTTCCCCGACAATACATTCGATTTAATATTTTGTAATCATGTATTGGAACACATCAAAGAGGATGAAAAAGCTATAAAAGAGCTTTTCCGGGTAATGAAACCGGGAGGAACCGGCATTTTCCAAATTCCACTTGATAAAACCCGCAAAACATCTTTTGAGGATGATAGCATTACCGACCCCGAAGAAAGAAGCCGGATTTTCGGTCAATATGATCATGTTCGCGTATATGGAATGGATTATTTTGACAAATTGGCTCAGGCGGGTTTTACGGTTTATCCATTAGATTATACTTCAAAATTTACCGATTCTCAAATAGATAAGTACAGACTGGAAAAAGGAGAAATTCTTCCGGTGGTAAAAAAAATGTAATAATTCTTTAATTTTTATGTCTTAAAAATATTAATCTAAAATCTAAAAATTTATGAAAGCACATGAAATCGATTACAAAATATATGGCGATGACATGCAAGTGGTAGCCATAGAATTGGATCCCGGCGAAACTGTAATTGCCGAAGCAGGCGCTATGAATTGGATGGATCCGGAAATCAGTTTTGAAGCCAAACTGGGAGACGGGTCCAAACCTGAAAAAGGCCTTTTCGGCAAACTCCTCGATGCAGGAAAAAGGGTGATTACCGGCGAGTCTATTTTTATGACTCATTTTACAAATATTGGCCAAGGAAAAAAGGAAGTAAGCTTTGCCGCTCCCTATCCGGGGAAAATTATTCCTATTGACCTGGACACATATGGAGGAACTCTGATTGCGCAAAAAGATGCCTTTTTATGTGCCGCTAAAGGTACCGAAGTAAGTATTGCTTTCAGCAAAAGATTGGGCACCGGTTTCTTTGGAGGAGAAGGCTTTATTTTAGAAAAACTTGTAGGTGACGGCTTGGTCTTTATTCATGTCGGAGGAACCGTGGTTAAAAAAGAATTGAATAATGAAACGTTATATGTAGATACAGGTTGTTTAGCTGCTTTTACAAATGGAATCGATTATGATATCGAAAGAGTCAAAAGCCTGAAATCGATGTTTTTTGGTGGTGAAGGAATGTTTTTGGCTAAATTAAGCGGAACAGGGACCGTTTTTCTACAAAGCTTGCCTTTCTCTCGCTTGGCTAACCGCATTATAATGAACGCTCCCCGTTTGGGTGGAAAAAGAAAAGGCGAAGGGTCTATATTAGGAGGATTAGGAGACTTACTCGATGGGGATAATTTTTAATCTCAAAAGAAAAGTAAAACCAAACTTGTAAATATTACTATCATAAAACCGGTAATAACCGGTTTTTTTATTTGCTTATCACCCCATATTATTGCATAAATCATTTTGATAATATTGTTTCCGATTGTTGCCAATACAACAGATCGCACTACCAAATCTATTGACATTTTACTCAATCCGTTTTGAAAAAGATTTAAAACAAAAGGATCTATATCCGTTACTCCTACAATCAAAGAAAGTAATTCGATTCCTTTTTGCCCATAATGTTCCAAAATATAATCGGTGAGAACAGAGAAAAAGGCAAATAAGAATCCAAAAACCAAAGCTGTCTTTAATTCCAATGGATTAGCATCTGTTTCATCCACTCTCAAGCTTTCTTTTGGCTGGTTTTCTCTATCTTTTCGGTAATAGAAAAAAGAAACCAAAGCCCCTATAAAAGCAGGAATCAAAAAATAGGGAAGTAGTTTGACAGCAATTTTTTTATTAAAAATAAAGGCCAATAACAATAAACGAAGATACATCATTGAAGTGGCCAAAATAATTCCGGCAACTATCGTCCATTTATTTTTTTCTCCATGGCTTTTTTTAGCAAGGATTATGGTGGTTGCCGTACTGCTGTATAATCCGCCCAAAATAGCAGTCAAAATTATACCTGCATCGGGAAAAACAAATTTCTTTAATATGTAACTCAAATAAGAAATTGACGAGACAGCAATGACTGCCAACCAAACTTTGTATAATGAAAGCTCTATTCCCGGCACAATCGGCTCTTTGGGCAATAAAGGCAAAATTACACCTGATAAAATAATAAATTTGGCTAGTGTAAGAAATTCTTTGGAATCAAATTTGCGAGCAAAACTTTTCAGGTCCTCCTTTATACCGGTTAATATAATAATACTGACAAACACAGAAAGAGTCAGCACCCTATTGTTTAAATAGAGTAACGGGGCTAAGGAATAAGTAAGCAAAGCAATCACAATACTGGTAATCCCAAAATCTCCGTATTTTTGAGTATGAATAAAATAATATACCACTAATAATAACAATATTCCTATTCCCCCTGCCATAAAAGGCAATAATGATTCCGGGGAAATTTTATAAAGAACAAATCCAAGTATTCCAATCAGTGTAAAAGTACGATCGGTACCGAATAAAAATCCCGGTTTTTCATGGATATGATGAACTCTTTGCTCCAAGCCTATTAATAAGGAAAAGGCCAGCACAATTAAAAAATTAAGCAAGTCGGAAGGGATATATTCTATAAGATTATGCATTTCTTTCATTTAAAGAGATAAAGTTAAAAAAAAAACCGGCAAAATTGCCGGTTTTTATCCAATTCCTTCCTTTTCTTATGCGATATCCATTGCATAAGAAGGTTTTTCTTCTGTGAATTGTATATTTTGAGCATCCATGGGAACTGGAATTACTTTTGTTCTTTTCACCTTTCTTTCGGGCAGCTGAATTTCTTTCCCTCTTACATGGATAGTGGTAGGTTTAATAGTAGATTCATAAGTAATTCTAATTCCGTAAACCACTCGTCCCAGTTTGTTTTTAAAATATCCGGGACCTTCAATTTTAATTAATTTAAAATCAGCGGGGAAATAAATTCTTTTGGCATAATATCTTTTTCTTCTTGGTAGATAGTAAGATAACCAAAGTACTTTTGCGTTTCCTTTCCATCTTACTTCGGTAGGAATATAAGTATCGGCTTTCTTTTCATCTTCAAGAAGTTGTTTTATATACTCTTCTGCATTTTCATATTCATCTGCTGAAACAGCTTCATAAATAACATCTTCTATGCCTAAATATTTAGCCATCATGTTCATTAATTTGGCTGTTCTTCTTTTTTCAACATCCACTAAATCGGAAATTAATTTAAGTTCTTTTTTACTGAAATGTTCTTTAAAACTTTCCAATTCAGGCAAAGCGGAAAGAATATTGAGTACATTTTTTAATTTATCCAAGCAACTTCTGTCTTCACATACCAAGACAGCTTTTCTCAAATCACAAAATACTTTACGCAATTCACTCAAAATATCTGTTTCGTCTTGGATATGATATAAATTATGTTGTACTTCATCGACTACTTCTTGGGGTATTTTTTTCAATTCATCTTCTACGTCAAATTTTCCTCTTCCCCACGGATGATATTCCACATCCCAGCCTTTATTTTTTGCAATCACATTGGCTTCCTTCACGGTAATGTGATTTTCTTCTACTGCTACTTTTCTAACCTCTTCTATTTGATCACCAAATTTTTTCTTCCAGAACGGTGAATAAGTTAATGTACAAAGATAATCACTTCTCTTTTTAAGCTCGGTGAGTTGGGCTTCGGTTTCTACTATCATCATTTCGTCTCTGATGATACAATTAATTCTACTTATGTCTTCAATTTTTTCGACACGTCCGTATACTCTTGCCATAGTTGTATGTTTTTAGGGGTTCTGTCAAAAAAGCTTCAAAATAAATGCCAACACATTTAAAATGACACAATTACACAAATAGAGACTAAATAGCATAAAAACAGACAAAATATCAGTAAGGCTTTTCAAAATCTTTATACCTATATCCAATTAAATGTTTAGTTTAT
>JAMOVT010000035.1 GCA_027061855.1 Flavobacteriales bacterium | reverse complement strand
TCAAAGAACTCAAAAATATTTTACAAGGAGAAGGACGAAAAAAAATGCTTGATGATTATAACGAATTGGAAAACATATTGGGCTCTTATCAAGCTTCGGAGCTGACAGCAAAGAAAATTATAAAAGATATAAAACAATCCTCATAAAACATATTTCTTTTAATAAAGAAACTTTTCTTTATTATAGATTGTGAGTTTCTGATTCTTTATAAAAATCAAATGTGATTTCTACTAACTCATTACGGCAGAATATAATTCTGTATTTTTATTATATTTGATTTCATTTCATTTTTTAAAAATATTCTTTCATTACTTAAAAAATTTATTATACCATGAAAAAGAAATTCTTTATTCTAAAACTCGAAATTATTTTTTTGACCATTCTTATTTTTCAGTTTTCTTGTCAATCTCCCCCGGCTAAAAATAATGTTGTAAATAATACGGACAATACAAAAGAAATCCAATTTTTGGAAAACGACATAACTACAATTCAAAAAGGATTTGATAATGGAGAGTTTACTTCCCGCGATTTGGTTGAGGCTTATTTGCAAAGAATAGAAAAAATTGACAAAAAAGGCCCTGGCCTTCATTCCATTATTCAAGTGAACCCCGATGCACTTAAAGAATCAGAAAAACTCGATAAAGAAAGAGAGAAAGGCATAATTAGAGGTCCTCTTCATGGAATTCCTGTTTTGCTAAAGGATAATATAGATACTCATGATAAAATGGCTACCACAGCCGGTTCCAGAGCGCTTATAAATTCACATCCGTTGAAGGATAGTGAGGTGGCAAAAAAACTTAGAAAGGCGGGGGCTGTCATTCTCGGGAAAGCCAATCTGAGTGAATGGGCTAATTTCCGCGGTCAATTATCTACAAGTGGTTGGAGTGGAGTAGGCGGGCAAACAAAAAACCCTTATATACTCACTAGAAATCCTTGTGGATCCAGTTCGGGATCTGCCGTAGCCGTGTCAGCTAATTTAAGTATGCTGGCAATAGGAACGGAAACGAACGGTTCTATTGTTTGTCCTTCAAGTAGCAATGGGATTGTAGGGATAAAGCCTACTGTCGGACTCATAAGTCGATCGGGAATTATTCCGATTTCTTTCACACAAGATACGCCTGGTCCTATGGCACGTACGGTAAAAGATGCCGCTATCTGCCTAGGCGTGCTTACGGGGATTGATTCTGCTGATGTAAAAACGCTGGAAAGTAAAGGAAAATTTCATACTGATTATACTCAATTTCTAAAAACAGATGGTTTAAAAAACAAAAGAATTGGAATATATAAAAAAGCATTGGGCATAAACTATAAAGTTGACACCCTTATGAATAAAGCTATTGATTTTATGAAAAGCCAAGGAGCGGAAATGGTTTATATAGATGAAATACTTAAGCCCGGAGTGGAGAATTCATCTTTTGAAGTAATGCTATATGAATTTAAAGACGGATTAAATAAATATTTTAAATCCTTAGGGCCCGATGCTCCTGTTAAAAATATAGAAGAACTCATTGCTTTTAACAAAAAGGATTCTATCGAATTGAAGTATTTTAATCAGGCGTATCTTGAAATGGCACAAAAGAAAGGAGATCTTAATGAAAAAGAATATCGGGAAGCTTTGGATTTCATGTTGAAAGGAAGTAGAGAAGAAGGAATTGACAGAGTGATGAAAGAATATAATTTGGATGCAATTATAGCCCCAACGGGGGGACCTGCTTGGAAAACTGATCACATTAATGGAGACAGTTATCTGCTTGGCAGTTCTTCGCCTGCGGCCATTGCCGGTTACCCTAATATAACTGTACCTATGGGATATATAAATGAGCTACCGGTGGGAATTTCATTTTTTGGCAGGGCTTGGAGTGAGCCTGTACTGTTAGAAATAGCTTATGCTTTTGAACAAGGAACTAAAAAAAGAAAAATGCCTGAATTTTTAGTTTCAGATCCGGAATAGCGTATATGGATGATTTGGATATGGAAAAACCGGCTTTTGCCGGTTTTCTTTTTTTTATTTGTAAGCTTGTTGATGCACATTGATTACGGCTCTTCCGCTGGGTTCATTAATATTCTTAAAACTTTCGTCCCATTCCAATGCCGCCGAAGTACTACAAGCAACACCGGCTTCCGATGGAACTGTAAGGGCAGCCGTTTCACTGGGAAAAAATTCTTCAAAAATACTTCGATAATAATATTCTTCTTTGGTTTGTGGAGTTTGGGCAGGAAAACGGAAGCGGGCATTTGCCAGATCTTCGTCAGTCACTTCTTTTTCTACTAATTCCTTTAAAGTATCAATCCAGCTATAACCTACTCCATCGCTGAACTGTTCTTTTTGACGCCAAAGGATTTCTTCTGGGAGCAAATCTTCGAAGGCTTTTCGCAAAATCCATTTTTCAATACCTCTTTTTTCAGATTTATCTTTTCCCGGCATTTTGTCAGCCGGATTTAAACGCATAGCTACATCCATAAATTCTTTATCCAAAAAGGGAACACGTCCCTCTACTCCCCAGGCAGCCAATGATTTATTAGCTCGCAAATTATCATATAAATATAATTTGTTTAATTTCCTGATGGTCTCTTTATGAAATTCTTCCGGAGTAGGAGCTTTATGAAAATATAAATAACCCCCAAAAATTTCATCACTGCCTTCCCCGGATAAAACCATTTTAATGCCCATTGCTTTAATAGCTCTTGCCATTAGATACATGGGAGTCGATGCTCGAACCGTGGTAATATCATAGGTTTCCAGGTGATAGATTACATCTCGAATAGCATCAAGACCTTCTTGAATGGTAAAATGAATTTCGTGATGTACAGTACCGATATAGTCGGCAACCTTTTTTGCTGCGGCAAGGTCGGGAGAACCTTTCAAACCTACGGCAAAAGAATGTAAGCGCGGCCACCAAGCTTCTTCCCGGTCTCCTGTTTCTATACGTTTATCCGAATATTTTTTTGCAATGGCCGAAATAATAGAGGAATCCAAACCTCCCGATAATAATACCCCAAAAGGCACATCACTCATCAATTGACGGTGAACCGCTTGCTCTAATGCTTTCCTCAAAGCTTTAATTTCTGAAGAGTTTTTTTTAACCGCCTCATAATCTTCCCAATCACGTTTATACCATTGTTTGAGTTTGCCCTCTTTGCTGGATAAATAATGTCCCGGAGGAAAAACCTCTATTTTATTACAAATACCTTCCAGGGCTTTAAGCTCAGAGGCTACATATAATTGGCCGTTTTTGTCCCACCCCATATAAAGAGGAATAATTCCCATATGATCCCGGGCAATTAAATATTCGTCTTTTTCATTATCATATAAGGCAAAAGCAAAAATTCCGTTGAGTTCATCCAGAAAATTTACTCCTTTTTCTTTATAAAGAGGAAGAATTACCTCACAATCGCTTTGTGTTTGAAAGGCATATTTATCCTTGTATTTTTCCCGTATTTCCAAATGATTGTAGATTTCTCCGTTTACGGCCAGAACTAATTTTTCATCCGGAGAATACAAAGGTTGTTTCCCTGAAATGGGATCTACAATCGCTAGTCGTTCATGAGCCATAATAGCCTTGTTGCCCGTAAAAATTCCACTCCAATCCGGCCCGCGATGACGCAAGGTCTTTGCCATTTTTAAAATTTCGGGTCGAAGTTTTTCCGGTTTTTGCTTTACTTCAAAAGCACATACAATTCCACACATAATTTATTATTTTTTTGGGTTTATATCAAAAAAAACCGCCGGGCAAAAACCCGGCGGATATATCATTATAAGGCACAAGTTTTTGCTACGGCATGGCGTAGTAATTATTATTGTTTTTATTATTAATTAAATAACTAAACATCTTGTGCTTTTTGTTTTCTTTATTTAAGGCAAATATGAGAAATATTTTTTAAAAAACAAATTTTTTTGAAAAAAGAAAATACTATAATTTTTTTGCTTATTCTAATTCCAAATATATTTTTATGATTTTTAGATGATTTGCCGGAAAATCTTGGATCTTTTTAAGTTCATTAAAACTTTTGAATCCCCCGTGTAAAGTTCGATAGGAAACAATTTTCTTTGCCAAGTTGTAGTCAATATAAGGATGTTGTGCCAGTTCTTTTATGTTGCTGTCATTAAGTGATATCTTATTCTGTATTTTTTTTGGATTTTTCAAATCAAAATAGTCCCAAAGACGTTCTATTATTTCGGGTTTGAGTCCATATACGGTTTGAAGTTCGTCTTTGATAGCAAAACCACCGTTTCTTTCTCGTAATTTTATAATTCTTTCTGCTAATATATCCCCGATTCCGTTAACCTTTTTTAAGTCATTAGCGGTAGCCGAATTGATACTGATTTTGTTTATCTCATGTTTATCGGAAGAAGCCAAATAGAAAACTTTCCATATTTTATCAATTACCTCTTTTTCCAGGCCATATACGTTATTCAATTGGTTTTTGTTATTAAAACCACCCAATGATTGCCTGTATTTCACAATGCGTTTGGATAATACGGGCCCGATTCCCGATATAGTTTGCAGGTCGGAAGCGGTAGCCAAATTTATATTTTTCGATTGAATTTTATGAGAAGAGGAAGAGAAGGAATAAGAGGGATATTTCTTAAAATTAGGAATATTAATATAAGGTTCCAAAATATAAAAAAGAGAATCGGATATGCCACTGATGGATTTAAATTGGTCTTTGGACTGAAAGTATTTTCCAGAAGTTCTGTATTTTTCAATACGGTTTAAAGCTTCTATATCAATTCCGAGGTAATAAGCTTTGCTTTCCGAGAGATAATTAGGATTGAACGGATATATGACCGGTTGTTTCTTTTGCATAGCAATTTTTTGCAAGGAATCATATTGCGACTGTAATTCGGCAGGAATGGTTAATGATTGTAAAGTTTTCGGAGGAAAAATATGATCAAAATATAATATTACAAGTTGCAATAAAAGAAGTAGAGAGAGTAAAAAAATTATCCCTGTTTTTTGTGCTTTTGTAAAACGGATTGGACCGGTTTCCATTTGGGCTTAGAACTAATGAATAAATATAAATAAAAATAGCCAAAGTTTTTCGAAACTTTGGCTTAAGGAAAAATTAATAATAAATATTTACTTTTTGATAAGCTTTTTTGTGACTGTTTTGTCTTTAAGATTGATTCTTACAATATAATTTCCCTTAGGCAAACGTCCCAGATTTATTTTATTCAATCCGGATTTTGTTTCTTGGAGAACTATCTTGCCGGTTATATCATAAATAGAGATTCCGGTTATTTCGTCACCGCTTTGGTTATCAATATTTAAAACATCCTGAACAGGATTGGGATACAACTTAAGTTGTGCTCCTAATTTTTCATTGTCTTGTACTGAGGAAGATTGAGCGGTAAATTGGCTTGAAAAAATTCCTCTTCCATAAGTGGCCGCATATACCTTATAATCATTACGCATTTCCAGGTCGGTAACTTTTACACTGCTCATACCGTTATAGGATTGTTCCCATAGAGGATTGGCATCAAGAAAATTAGTGGTACGCCAAACTCCCAAATCGGTACCGATAATCACTTCATTAGGGCTTAAAGGATTTTGCAAAATGGTATTTACGGGGAGATCGGGAAGATTACCGTCTTTTTTGCTCCAAGTAACACCTCCGTCTTCCGTATAAAAAACATTGTTTACTCCGTAGTTAAACATAGTGACAAAAATATGACTCTCATCAACACCGAATTCAATATCGGAAATACTTCCCACAAATTCATTACCTGTGATTTCGGTAAAAGTGGTAAAAATCAGATTGGCATTGCTTATTATTAATAATTTTCCGTTTTGTAAGCCCACATATAATTTGCTGGAATTTGTGGTGTAAGGAGATACTTTGAGCGCAGTAGGAGAAGCATCCATAAGTGCATTTGATAAGCTTCCTTCTGTAACATTTCCCAATAAATCCGAAAAACGTTTAATTGAATAGGTTACTCCGCTGGAAGTTCGTTTGGTATAATTCGTATACAAGATATTTAAATTAGAATCCAAGGCTTCTTGATTGATAAAATCGCCATTACTTTCACTTTCATTACTTATAATTTTAATAGAATTTGTAGAATAATTAAATAACCGTATATATTGGTTATACACATAATTGGAAATCCTATATTTATCCTGTCCGTCTTGGTCAAAAAAGCAATAGGCTCCATCGCCACCTTGCGCTTCATTAAAATGATTGATTCCGGCTTGGGCATTTTCCACCAATTGAGTGCCATTATCTTGTGCTCCGGCCATAAAATATTCTTCGCCGTTAAATGCACCGGTAGGAGCTACTGCCATATGATAAAATTGAGTAGTATTGAAATTGACGATTCGAGTATCAAAATTTGCTCCCGCATCTCCGGAATAGGCAATTCCACCATCATTGGCAATGATGATTTTGTTGGAGCCTGAAAAAGCGATATTATGTTGGTCGGGATGGATATTTGAGGCACTGGATCCATATCCGGAAGTAATCTGATTCCAAGTATTTCCTCCGTCGTTTGATTTAAACCAATCGATTCCACCTATATAAACCGTTTCGTCATTGTTAGGATCCGTTTCAATAGCCAAATCATAAAAAGATTGTCCGCGGGTAAAATCATCGGCAGAGGTAGAATCCCCATCCGGTTTAGGCAAAACACTTGTAGAGGTAAAGGCATTTGTGGTTTTTAAAATTTCAGGGAAGCCGGTTACAGTATTTACGTATACCACATAAAATTTATTGGGATCACTTTTTGAAGCAGCCAGCTCCATTCTCCCTGCATGATTATTTGTATATTTTAATTGGAAATTTACTCCATCGGAAGATTGCATAATCGCACCGTCATTATTGGTTTGCATGAAACTTCTGGTAGTACTAAGCCAAATGCTGTTATCAGCTCCTAATTCCAAGTCAAAAGGAAGATATTCTTTATTTTCGGAATTCAAAGGTAAATTTAATTTAGTCCAAGAATTGCCGCCGTCAGTGGATTTATACAATCCTTGGTATCCATGCCCAAGTACAGTAGCAGGAGATGCATCGGCAAAATATGCATCACCGGCAGTTGCATAAATTTCAGTCGTTCCGTTATTATTGCGAGTGATAATATCGTTTATATGAGTAATTCCGGGAACAATATAGCCGATACTCATTACTATACCTTCATTATTACTTGCAGTGACATTAATATTGGTGCCATTATTTAAAGCATCAATTAAAACTTGTCCATCTGCTTTGGAAATCATTACCGAGGGGATATTAATAGTGTTGTTTGGGTCATCACCTCCCATAACGATGGGGAATCCATCTACATTATTAATCATAAGTACGCCGATAGCGCCTGCGTCCTGAGCATTTTTTACTTTATCTACAAATAAGCAATCTCCTCGCTGAATTACAGCAATTTTGCCATTTACATCAGCGGCATTTGTCAATGTATTGCATCCTAGTAGAGGAGAATTACTGCCATCATTGACCAATACCAAATCACCAGTAAAACTTGTTAAATCAGGTCCGAATCCTGCTTTTACAGCATGGTAATCCGTTTGCAAGGATGCAGGGGAATTGATATGCAAATTGGCATTGGAAACCAATTGGGCTTCGCCGTCTTGTCCTCCAAAAATATTTTGCCAATTCATTCCTCCATCCGTACTTTTCCATATTCCGTTTCCGTTTACTCCTCCATGGGTATATGATTCCCCAGTACCTATATACATAATTTGTGGATTATTAGGGTCGACTGTAATAGAGGTAACAGCCATATTTTGAGGTGCATTGGTTAATTGCCAAGCAGAGTTGGCATTGGTAATATCTTCATTTACCCATAATCCACCACTTACTCCTCCGGCAAAAACACGTTTTTGATTCGGGTCATTGGGATCAAATAAGACAGCTTTAGCTCTTCCTCCTACATTATCCGGACCTCGTTCTATCCAAGGATTATCCCCTTGTCCGGGAACGGAACGTCTATAAGCTTTCAATTCGTCTAATTTTTTTGCCAAAGCATGCAGCTTTTCAGGAGTAGGTCTTCCTAAAGCCGGATTCATGGTTAATTCCCATTGTCTTTCAAGATATTTGTTGGGCGGAATTCCAAGCTTTTTTCTTTCCGCTTTACTTAATTGTTGGGATTTTGCAAAGGGAGAATTATCCAAAAATTTTTGATGTTGTGCACGTAAGGCAGCTATTTCCGGACTTGGCTTTTTTGGGGTAGAAGTACTACAAGAAAAAAGTAGTGCAACTGAAAATAATAATAAAGTAATTTTCTGCATTGTATTTTAATTTTTGTACAAATATATGTAATCTATTGATATAAAACATATAAATAAGTCAACAAAAATGTGAGGCCGAAATCAGCCTCACATTTTATTACTGATTCTTACCTGTGTTTATAATTGATTGACTTTTTTAATTGCTTTTGTGAATTCTTCGAGATCTGCATCATCAACAATCTTGCCGATAGCGGTTTCATAGATAATATCGACATTTTTTGGCGGGAAACCAAGTGCCACAATGGCATTTTTTAGAATTTTCAATTCGTTTTTGTCAATATGACCGTCGGCATAAATTATTTTTGAAAGATAGTAAAGTTGCTCGATTCTTTCATCATAATTATAAGCGGGTTCCAAACTGTATTTCTCATAATTTCGGATAAGATAGATAAGGTCTTCCGGATCCAATAATCCGTATTCCCGCGCTACCTTTTCGATTATTTTCATTTCATTTTGATCCAGTACTCCATCGACAAAAGATAGTTTGATCAGAGTGGCTAAAACCGAAAGCTTATTTCTGAATTCGGCATTTTCATAGGCATCTATAATTCCCATATTTATTGTGTTTTTAAATTTTTGTAAAAATCGTAAAAATATCCGATAGTTTCAATTCCTTTCAAAAAATTAAATACTCCATAATGTTCATTTGGAGAATGAATCGCATCGGAATTTAACCCAAATCCCATTAAAATGGATTTTGTTCCTAACTCTTTTTCAAATAAAGGTACAATTGGAATACTTCCACCCGAATAAATCGGGAGTGGTTTTTTTCCGAAACTCTTTTCCATTGCCAAGGCTGCCGCTCGATAGCCTTCATTATCGGTCGGAGTGACATAGCCATCTCCTCCATGCATACGTGTAGTTTTTACTTTTACTGCTTTGGGAGCAATGGCTTTAAAATGTTGTTCAAATAAATCTGCAATTTTTTCCGGATCTTGATCAGGCACAAGGCGCATGGATATTTTTGCATAGGCTTTGGAAGGGATTATTGTTTTAGCTCCTTCTCCGGTATATCCTCCCCATATTCCGTTTACGTCTAATGTGGGGCGAATGGATTGACGTTCCAAAGTGGAATATCCATCTTCTCCGTAAACTTCATCTATACCCAATGATTTTTTATATTCCTCGAGATCAAAAGGGATTTTGGCTATTTCCGCTCTTTCTTCCGGAGATAATTCTTTTACGTCATCATAAAAACCGGGGATGGTAATTCTTTTATTTTCATCTTGTAAACCGGCAATCATTTTGGCTAAAATATTAATAGGATTGGCTACTGCTCCTCCATACAAGCCCGAATGTAAATCTCTGTTTGGCCCCGTAACCTCAACTTCGACATATGCCAAGCCGCGTAAACCGGTGGTTATGGCAGGCGTTTCATTATCTATCATCCCCGTGTCGGAGATAATGATGACATCATTTTTCAGTTTCTCATGATTGCGTTTCACATACCAAGCCAAACTGGGAGAACCGACTTCTTCTTCTCCTTCAATCATAAATTTAACATTCACTTCCAATTTGTTGTTTTTTAACAAATATTCCATGGCTTTGAGATGCATGAACATTTGTCCTTTATCATCAGAAGCTCCCCGGGCAAAAATAGCTCCTTGCGGATGTTCCTTGGTTTTTTTAATAACGGGTTCAAAAGGGTCGGATTCCCATAATTCAATCGGATCCGCAGGTTGTACGTCATAATGACCGTACACCAATACTGTTGGCAATGACGGGTCAATGATTTTCTCTCCGTAAACAATGGGATAACCCGGTGTTTCTTCAATAGAAACATTATCGAGCCCTATTTTCTCCATATTTTTTTTAAGAAAACCGGCAGCATTCAAAACATCTTGCGAATAGACCGGATCGGCACTTACAGAGGGAATTTTAAGTAACTCAAAAAGCTCATTCAAGAAACGTTGTTGGTTGTTGTCTATGTATTGTTTCAGTTCACTCATAATTTGATTTTTAATGTTTAAAAATACAAAAATATTTCATACAAAAAAGGCGGCAATGAAAAGGATTGCCGCCAAATTATATAGAGATAAAATTCTATTTATTTTTTAATCAATTTTAAAGTTGTTGCCGACTGGCCTGCAATTACCTTTATTAAATACAATCCGGAATGAAGTTTTTCGGTAAGGAAACTATAATTGGATGAAGCGGGATAGGCTCTCAATACTTCTTGTCCGGTAATATTGAAAACATGAATTTCGTCAATGGATTCATCGGCAGAAATATTCAGTCTTTTGGTAAAAGGATTTGGAAAAATGTTAAGTCCGGCCACTTTATAAGAAGAAGTAGCGGCAGCTTGCGGGTTATAGGCGCAGATGTTGAATTGACCTGAAATACCGTCCAGTCTTCCAAACACACGGACATATATAGTTTCGCCGGCAGTTAATCCGGCTAAGTCTATTTTGGCAAAAGAACCGGTTCCCACACCATCATCATTACATGCAATTTCATCAAGGTTATCACAAGTTCCTGCATAAACAGCCATTGCGGTATCCGTAAGATTACTACCGCTAACTGGAGAAGTTTCGACGGTTACCACGCCGGAGGCGGGAACAGTTATTTTATACCAAAGATCTCTTTTGTCAAAACCTTGAACACAACTAGGGTCAGGAACACCTGAATCGGTTGCATTGGTATTGTCAACAACAGTCGGCGTCTGACAAGAGTTGTCAAAGACAGTCAACTGCTCTGCTCCTTGACAGGTGTCATTGGCCGGGGCTTGTGCGTATATGCTTGAAAAAGCAAGAAGCAAAAAGCCTAATAAAAAAGTAATTTTTTTCATATGATAAAAATGTTTAAGTTTGTGTGCATCATCAAAATTACATATTTTTTTTAAATAAACTAATTATTAATTTAATTTTTCTTTATTTTTTTCAAAATATAGGTGTGTTTTTTATTGGATAAGCAGATTGCAACCGCGCACATCGGATTGATCAAAACGTCCTAAAATTTCAAAAGAGCCATCAGGATGAATTTTTCCTAAATCTTGTGTGGCAAGAAATGAGCAAGAATGAACATTGGCTAAATCTATAATATTGATGCCTCCGCTTTTTTCGGCAGGTAAGTAGGAGAAAGGGTCTTCGGTATCGCGTATGAGTATTTTTTTCCAAGGAGGTGAATGAAACAATCCGTCTCCTTTTGAATAGGATTGACTTAATAGTTCGGTCATTCCATATTCGGAATATATTTTATCGACTCCAAAAGCTTTTTTTAATTGGCTATGGAGTTCTTCACGAACCATTTCCTTTTTACGCCCTTTCATTCCGCCTGTTTCCATCACTATACAATTTTTTAAGTTTAACGGGTAGCTGGCTCCAAAGTCTAGCAATGCATAGGATACCCCCAGTAACAGGCTTTTTTGATTTTGTTTTTTCAACTGATGCAGAGTTTGAGCCAATTCGTCGAAGTTATGGAGAAAAAAACCGCTTTCTTTGTGTCCGGATTTTTCAATTAAGTCTTGCGCCATATATACCAATGAGGATTCTCCCTGCTCTATATAAGAAGGTAAAAGTGCCAAGATTACATAATCGCGAATATTGCCAAAAAACTTTTGAAATGTACGCTGGAAACTTTTGCGGTATATAGTGGCGGATTTTACATAATGCGTGCTTCTGTTAAAACCTGTGGTGCCACTACTTTTGAACCTAATATCATAGGGTGGTGGACTGGAAACTACTTGATGATATTTAAAAAATTCAATGGGAAGAAAAGGAATGTCTTTTATTTTTTTTACTGTATTGGAGTCAATATCCAAATGGGATAAAAATTCTTTATAAACCGGATTGTTTATGGCTTGAAAACGAAAAATTTCCAGTGCTTTTTTATTGAATTGGTCTTCTGTGGTAATCCTAAAAATATCATTTATCTTTTTCATTGCTTTCCTTTTCAGTGGAATTCAAAATTTTTTGAATCATCGGATCATCCGGAATAATGATTGCGTAGTATGCATTAAGCCCATAGAGATTATTTGCCAGATAGGCTTTAAGTAAAGCTTTGATTTTTTCTTCTTGTTGGGAATTGCTTTTATGTTTTTGTTTTTTGCGGATGTCTTTTCTGTGTTTTGCTATAAAAGCTTGATATAAATCTTCTTCAATTTCCGTGTTTTGCAAAAATTCTTCTTCACTCATTTGTTTCAATTCTTTTATGTGTGTGTCTTGGTATTCGGTGATGAAATTGGAAATATAAGGATTATAAAGCATGGCAGGCGAAGACTTTTGAGAAAGAGGGACAAAAATATCGGGAATGATACCACCGCCTCCATATACAATTTTTCCTTTTGGGGTAGTATATTTCAAGGAGTCATTTATGGGAATACTGTCTTTATAATATAATTCTCCATTAAATAAACGTTCTTGATAATGTTGTTCGTATTCTTTTGTATGTCCTTTGGTATATGGTTTTTGTATGGATCTGCCCGATGGAGTATAATATCGTGCGGTTGTAAGTCGTACCACCGATCCGTCTCCCAGTTCTATTTCTCTTTGTACCAATCCTTTCCCGAAAGAACGGCGCCCTACAATAGTGGCACGGTCCTGATCCTGCAAAGCGCCTGCTACAATTTCGCTGGCAGAAGCCGAACGTTCATTAATCAAGACAAATAATTCCCCGTCCTCAAAAAGACCTCTGGAGGTAGCCATGGCTTTGGTGATATTCCCTTTTTTATCCTTGGTATAAAAAATCAGTTTTCCGTTCGGAAGAAATTGATCGGCAAGCAAATCAGCCTCTTTTAACAAGCCTCCGGTATTATCCCTTAAATCAAGAATCAGCGCTTTCATTCCTTGGTTTTTAAGTTTTTTTAAAGCTTCTTCCACCTCGTTGTGCGTGTCTGCCGAGAAAGTGGAGACTTTGATAAACCCGAGGCTGTCATTAATCATAAAAGCGGCAGGAACACTTTTTAAAGGGACTTTTTCTCGAGGGACTTGAACAGTGAATGAGCTGTCTGCTTCTTTGCGGTATATTCCCAGGCTGACTTTTGTTCCCGGTTTTCCTTTTATTTTCCCGGTCACATCGGTAATATAGATGTTTTTCCCTGAAACCGTATCATTCTCTACGGTAA